>JACPZV010000295.1 GCA_016195295.1 Acidobacteriota bacterium | reverse complement strand
ACATAGTCGAGGGCCGCGCGCCAGCGTTGAACGCCGGTGGCGATCTCGGAGGCGAGCGCGCGGTCGCGGTCGTCGCGCAGGCCGGCACGAGCGGACGCGATCGCGGCCGGCAGGTCGTGGCCGGCGGAGACTGCGAGGAGGATCTCGTACGCCGCCACCCGTGCCGGCGCGATCATGGCGCGGACGTCATCCGATCGCCGGGCGCGATTCGGTGTCCGGCCAGGAATTCGCGAGCGGTGACGACACGTTTACCTTCGCTTTGAAGAAGCGTGATCTGCAGCGCGCCGCTACCAGTCGCGACGATGAGGCGATCGCCATCAGCGTGAAGAATCGTCCCCGGTTCGGTTCGACCTGGTGAGCCGACGGCGACGGCGCGGTGCAGGATCAGACGCTGGCCTCGAAGGAACGTGAACGCGTGCGGCCACGGATGCAGGCCGCGCACGAGATTGTGAAGACGATCGGCGGGTTGGTGCCAGTCGACGTTCCCCTCGTCCTTCGTTAATCGGTACGCGTACGTCGCCAGCGTTTCATGCTGTGACGTCTCATGCGCGCGCCCGGCCGCCAGCGCGTCGACGCTCGAGACCAGCAGCGTCGCGCCTAGCCGCGCGAGTGCGCGCTCAACCTCGTCGCTGGTTTCGTCGGGTCCGATCGGTCGGCGTGCGGAGGCCAACATCGGTCCGGCGTCGAGGGTTTTCACGACGCGCATGATCGTGACGCCCGTTTCGCGCTCGCCGGCGATCACGGCACGGTGCACCGGCGCGGCGCCCCGGTAACGCGGCAGCAGTGACGCGTGGACGTTGACCACGCCGAGGCGGGGCGTTGCGAGCACGGCGTCGGTCAGGATCTTCCCGTAGGCGGCGACCACACCGAGGTCGGCGCGCAGTTCTTCCAGCGCGTGCAGAAACGACGGATCTCCCAATCGATCGGGTTGGAGCACCAGTATCCCCTTGGCGACGGCGCGTGCCTTCACTGGGGCATCGGTTGTTTGCTGACCGCGGCCGCGCGGGCGATCCGGCTGCGTCACGACGCCGACGACGCGGTGAGAACAGGCGAGGAGCGCGTCGAACGTCGGGACCGCGAACTCGGGCGTGCCGAAGAAGACGACGCGGAGGCTCGCTACCATTTGCCGGCGCGCGTCAACTTGCGAATCTTCCGGACGATGAGGTCGCGCTTGATGCCGCGAAGTCTATCGACGAAGAGCAGGCCGTCCAGGTGATCCATTTCGTGCTGGAACGCGCGCGCCAAGAGGGTGTTCGCCTCGACCCGCTGTTCGGCGCCCTGCCGGTCGAGGCCTTTCACGACCACCCGCGACGGCCGCACGACCGTCGCATTGAAACCCGGCACGCTAAGGCAACCTTCTTCCTCGAGCTGCAGGCCCTCGCGCTCGACGAATTCGGGATTGATCATGACGATCGGCCCGTTCAGGTCGCGACCGACCGACAGATCGACGACGAAGATCCGCAGCGGCATGCCGACTTGCGGTGCCGCGAGCCCGATCCCCGGTGCGGCATACATCGTCTCGATCAGGTCGCCGACGAGCCGATCGATTTCCGGCGTCAGGGCATCGACCGTTCGCGCACGCTCACGCAGCACGTCGTCACCGTACTTCAGAATCGGTCGAATCATGACGACAGACGCACGACGATCAACGCAGCGAGTTCCGCGTTTTTCGTCGGCATCGTGGTCACGTACGTGCGAACCGTGCAGCCGTGCGATCGCGGAACGCTCGCCAGTTGGCCGCGAGCTCGTCGATGGAATCGCCGCCGAACTTCTCGATGACCGCGTCGGCCAGCACGAGCGCCACCATCGCCTCGCCAACGACGGCGGCCGCGGGGACGGCGCAGACGTCGCTGCGCTCGACGGTCGCGGGGCTTTCGGTCATCGTCGTCAGATCGACGGAGCGCAGGGGCGTCATGAGCGTGGAGATCGGTTTCATGTAGGCGGTCACGCGCAGATCCTCGCCGTTGGTGACCCCGCCCTCGAGACCGCCGGCGTTGTTGGTCGGGCGTCGCACGGGAAGCGGCGCCGCGGCGCCGCCCTGACGTAACACGATCTCATCGTGGACGCGCGATCCCGGGACGTTGGCGACGGCGGGACCAAGACCGATGCCCACGGCTTTGATGGCCTGAATCGACATCAACGCCTGCGCCAAACGGCCATCGAGCTTGCGGTCCCACTGCACGTAGCTGCCCAGCCCCGGCGGGACGTCGTGCGCGAGGACTTCGAAGCTGCCGCCCATGGTGTCGCCGGCGTCGCGCGCCCGATCGATCTCGGCGATCATGCGCTGCTCGACGGCGGGATCGGCGCAGTGGAGCGGCGTGTCGAAAGAAATCGCGCGGACCTGCGCGAACGCGATCGCGAGCGGGTCGGTGAGCGACGCGGATCCGATCGAGATGACGTGACTGGCAATCTCGATCCCGACCGTACGCACCAGCTGGCGCGCGATCGCGCCGGCCGCGACGCGCGCCGCCGTTTCGCGGGCGCTCGCGCGCTCGAGCACGTTGCGCATGTCGTCCTGTCCGTACTTCACGAACCCGGCCAGGTCGGCGTGACCGGGCCGCGGGCGCGTGACCGACGGCCGCTCGGCGCCGCCGGCTGTCGCCGGCATCTCGGCCTCGACGTGCATCGTCCGCTGCCAGTTCTCCCAATCTTTATTCGGGATCAGCAACGCGATTGGCGAGCCGGTGGTCGTACCGTGACGAACGCCGCTGACGATCTCCGCACGGTCGGACTCGATCGCCATCCGGCGTCCACGACCGTATCCGGTTTGACGCCGGCGCAAGTCCGCCGTGATCGCGTCGAAGTCGAGCGTGAGACCTGCAGGCACGCCTTCGAGAATCGTCACGAGCGCTTTGCCGTGCGACTCACCCGCAGTCAGAAATCGCAACATGCGGGCTTCATTCTATCCGAAATTATTGCCACGTCCGGACGGCCGCGCCGCGATCGGCGCTCGATCGACGCGGCGATGTTCTTGCACTGGCCACGAGCAACGGTAGGAGGACGTCATGCAGCTCGTGACCGATCGCTTCGCGGTGGACGACGACGGTCGCGCGATCGACTTGGCGACCGGCGCGCGTGTCGTCCTCGTCGTCGGAGCCGCTGGGGGAATTTCTGAACAGCGTCGATGGATGGCGCGGTGTGACGCGGTGCGCGTGCGGTGGATCTTGGACTGGCGCACGCGAGGTTGCGGACGCGACGCGACGTGTCGTCGAGGCCTTTCTGCGCGCATCGGGGCTGACGATCGACGCGGCCAGTGGAGCGCACGTCGGGCACGACGGCGCCGTCCTTCTGCTGCCGAGCGCGGATACGGGCTACCCCTTGGAAACTGACTACCCACTCTCAGAGGGCGTGCCACTGAGGGAACGCGGGTTGGCACACCTCGATCGACCGGCCGTTCGCGTGCTGGCAGAGATGCTGCACGTTGCGCCCGGTCCGCGGCCCCATGTGGCCGCCCTCTGGGGTCCCGGGGGGTCCGGCAAGACGACCGTGGTCCGAGAATTAGCGCGCGTCGCGCGGCTCAACGGCTTCGTTCCGATCGCCTCGCAGTTCGTTGACACCCGCTACGCGGATCTCTGCGAGGGGCGCAGTCTGTTCATCATCGAGGACGACGCGCGCGCCACCGCCTGGCCCGCTCTCGTGCATTCGGTGCTGCGGACGTCGCAGTCCCACGCAGTGCTGCTGGTTGGTTCCAGTGAGGTGCGCGGCGTTGATGGCGTGTCACTTGATCGGGTCTCGGCGGACGCCCTGGTCGCCGCGATTCGACCGCGCGTCATGGACGACCGTCTCGTGGCATGGGCCCACCGTGCCGCCGATCGCGCGAACGGCCTTCCCGGACGATTCGCCGAATTCTTGCGGCCCGAGAGCCTGATCGAAAAGCGTCGCGCCCGTCAGGCGCGCAACACCGCGCTGCTGCGAGTGGCCGAGCAACCGGCGGCGTACGGTCCCGAGGTGGGCGTGGAGGACGGCTCGCCCGTCGAGATCGCCCGACGCTCGCCGGGCGGGACGTGGCCGGCGCCAGGGGAGCTCGCCACACTGCGACGCCGGATGGCGGGCGCCGTCGAACAACTGGCCCGGGGTCGTCACGCGCCGGCCATTCGTCAACTGCGGCAAACGATCGGTGCGCTGGCGCGCCGCGACGCGTGGATCGACGCCGGCGACGGCGGCCTAGTTCTGGCATCCGCCTTGTTGCGGCGCGGACGCCTGCGAGAGGCGCAAGCGGCGCTGGAGGAGACTCGCCAGTACGCCGGTCGCGCCGACCGGGAATCGTTACTGTTGGATGTCGCGGCTCTCAGCGGGGAGGCGTGGATCGATTTAGCCCGACTGGATGAAGCGGAGAGCGTGATCGCGTCGGCGCTCGCGTCCGCGCGAGCGATGCGCGACGCGGCGCGGGTCCGCACGTTGTCCGTCGCGCTCGCGCGCTGCTTGTGCTGGCGAGGGCGTTGGGCCGAGGCGGCGGTCGCGGCCGGAGACGCGCCGGTTGATTCACCGATCGGCGCGCGCGTGAGATACGCGGCCGTGGCGTCGCGCATTGCGGTGGGTCAGCGCGATCCGGCACGCGCGATGGCGCTCGTCACGGAAATGGTCGAGGGCACCGGGGCGAGCGGCGCGGCAGCGGTCAAGGCGGCCGCCGCGTGTGCCGCGGCGTTCGTGCACCTCGCCGTGGGCGATTTCGGCGCCGTGGATCGCCACGCCGCGGCGTCGATCGCCGCAGCGCGCGCCGGACACGATCCGCTGCGCGCGGCCCGCGCCCGTTTGTTGCTGGCCGAGGCGGAGCGTCGGCGTGGACGGCCGGCAGGCGCGCTCGCCGTGCTGCGGAGGATGGGACACCTCGCCGCGAAACTTCCGGCCACTCTTCGCGCGCGGTTGGAGCTGATTACCGCACTGGCGAGCGGCGGTGCGGATCCTCGAGCGATCGTCGCCCGTCATGCGGCCGCATGGGGACTGGGCGGGATCGGACTGTTTGCCGATCAGCGCGTGATCGGATCGCCCGGAACGACGGCGGATCCCGTCGTCGACGAGCTGGTCGCGGTTCTGCGCGTGTGCCAAACGGCGGAGGACGAGCCGGTCGTCCTGAAGACCGTGTGCGCGCGGCTCCGGCAGGACACCCACGCCGCGGTGATTGCCTTTGTGGCATCGGGCGGGCGAGGCCCGCAGACGATCGCCAGCGACGGAGGCCGATTCGATACCGAAATCGCCGAGCGCGCAATCGCCGCGGGCGTCGTCATCGCGCCGCATCGTCATGGCGATCGAATCGAAGCGGCCGCACCCGTGCAGTACGGTGGCAGAGCGATAGGCGCGCTGTGCGCGCGGTGGGCGATGGGGTGCACGCACGACTTATCGCGCGCACCGTTTCTCTTGACGATGGCGGCGGCGGCGGCCGCGCCTCTGCTGTCAGCGGCGCTGGTCCGGCGGGACCACGCCCCTTCGCCGGCCGTCGGCGCGATTGTCGGCGTCACGCCCGCGGCCCGCGAGCTGCGCGGCAGCGTCGAGCGCATCGCGGCGGCGCCGTTTGCCGTTTTGATCGACGGCGAGAGCGGCAGCGGAAAGGAGTTGGTCGCGCGCGCCCTGCACCGTGCGAGCCCACGCCGCGATC
>JACPZV010000294.1 GCA_016195295.1 Acidobacteriota bacterium | reverse complement strand
CATGCCCAACTACGGGTTCGCGATCGATCTTCGAAAATGCATCGGCTGCCACGCGTGCACGATCGCGTGCAAGGCCGAGCATCAGATCCCGATCGGCGTCAACCGCTGCTGGGTTAAAACCGTCGAAGAGGGCACGTTCCCGGCGACACGCCGGCTCTTTTTTCCAGTCCTCTGCAATCAGTGCGACGATGCGCCGTGCGCGCGCATCTGTCCGACCAACGCGCTCTACAAACGCCGCGACGGCATCGTCGATCTGCACGGCGACGCCTGCATCGGCTGTCGCGCGTGCATGGTCGCGTGCCCGTACGATCAGCTGTTCATCGATCCGAACACGCACACGGCCGAGAAATGCAACTTCTGCGCGAACCGCGTCGAGAACGAGCTGCTGCCCGCGTGCGTCAGCGTGTGCCCGACCGAATGCCGCATCTTCGGCGACCTCGACGACCCCACGAGCGAAGTCGCGCGCATCGCCGCGGATGCGGCCGCCGCCGTCCGCAAACCCGAGAAGGGCACGATCCCGAAAGTGTTCTACCTCGGCGCGACCGAGAGCGTGCTGCAGCCCGAAGCCGCCGTGCGACCGTTCATCTATAAGGAAGGCCAGGTCCTGCTCCGCCCGCTCGGCGCTCCCGCGCCGGACGCCGCGCGTCCCGGCGACGCGCGCGTGGACTACGACACGCCGCACGTCAAGCCGTGGGGTCTGGACATGGCGCTCTACCTGCTGACGAAAGGCGTCGCGACGGGCTCGATGCTCCTGAGCGCCGTGCTGTGGCTGCTCGGCGATCGCTCAGCGCTCTCCGGCCTCGTCGGACCGGCGATTTCGTTGGTCTTGATCATCGCCACCGCGGCGATCCTCGTCGTCGACCTCGAGCGGCCCGGGCGATTCTTCTACATTCTCGTCCGCCCGAATTGGCGATCGTGGATGGTCTGGGGTACCTGCTTCCTCATCGCGCACGGCGCGATCGCCTCGCTGTGGATGGCGGCCGCCTGGTTTGGTCGCGCCGGCGCCCTGACGGCGCTCGCGTGGCCGGCGATCGTCGTCTCGATGCTCGCCACGTGCTACACGGGATTCCTCTTCGCGCAGGGACTCGCCCGCGATCTGTGGCAGGGACCACAGTCAGCCGCGGCGTTGCTCGCGCAGGCCCTCGCCGAGGGCAGCGCGGTCCTGTTGCTCGCGCAGCGTCTGGGTTCGATGACGACCGCCCCATCGTCTGCGGCGGTGCTCCAGGGCGCGATGGCCGGGGCCATCGCGGCGCATCTTCTCCTTCTCATCGCGGAGAATCTCGTCGTCCGAAGCGCGACGCGTCATCGCGCGCTGGCCGTGTCCGCGATCCTCCGAGGTCCGTTCGCCATCCAGTTCTGGGGTGGCGCGCTCGCGGGCGGCGTCCTGGCGCTGCTGGCTGTCACGGCCGCCGGCCCGAAAGTCGACGCGCGGAGCGGGCTGGTTCTCGCCGGCGCGGTCTTCGCGCTCGTCAGCAGCTTCGCGTGGGATTGGGTCTGGGTCGAAGCGGGGCAGAGCGTCCCGTTGTCATAATGCGGATTGAGGAGTGCGGAATGCGGATTGAAGGAGCGACGCCTTCTGCGGTCACGAATCCGCGCTCCGCTTCTGCGGTCGCGAATCCGCACTCAGCAATCCTCGATCCGCAATGACAACGCCCTTCCGCTCCCATCCCGATCCCTCGCAGTGGGACGACTTCGTCGACGACGAGTCGACGAGCTGGCCGAAAAAAGATCGGCGGCGCTACTGGATTATTCCGAGCGTCTGCTTCAACTGCGAATCGGCGTGCGGGATTCTCGCGTACGTCGACAAGGAGCAGCTGACCGTCCGCAAGATCGAAGGCAATCCGCTGCACCCCGGCAGCCGCGGCCGCACGTGCGCCAAGGGTGTGGTGACGCCGAATCAGCTCGAGGATCCGGACCGGATTCTCTACCCGCTCAAGCGCGACGGCGATCGCGGATCCGGCAAGTGGCGGCAGATCTCCTGGGACGAGGCGCTCAACGACATCGGTGGCCGGATTCGCAAGGCGATCGTCGAGAACCGTCGCCACGAAATCATGTATCACGTCGGCCGGCCGGGCGAGGACGGGTACGCCAACCGCGTGCTGCAGGCGTGGGGCATCGACGGTCACAACAGCCACACCAACGTCTGCTCCTCGTCTGCGCGACTCGGACACTTTCTCTGGTGCGGCAGCGATCGGCCGTCGCCCGACTACGCCAACGCGCAGACGATTCTGCTGCTGTCGTCGCATCTCGAGACCGGCCACTACTTCAATCCGCACGCGCAGCGCATCATCGAAGGCCAGTCGAACGGCGCCACGCTGATCGTCATCGACCCGCGTCTCTCGAACACATCGGCGAAGGCGAATCTGTGGCTCCCCGCGTACTCGGGCACGGAGGGCGCGCTGCTGCTCGCGATGGTGAAGGTTCTTCTAGACGAAGACCTGTACGACCGCGAGTTCGTCCGCACCTGGGTCGACTGGCGCGGCTATCTGCGCGCGGAGCGCTCCGACCTCACTCTGACGTTCGACAACTTCATCGTCTCGCTGAAAGAACTGTACGCCTCGTTCACGCCGGAATTCGCCGCCGCGGAAACCGGCGTCGACGCCGCGCAGATCGTCGACGCGGCGCGCGCCATCGGCCGCGCGCGCGGCACGTTCAGCACGCACAACTGGCGATCGGCCGCCGCCGGCAATCTCTGGGGCTGGCAGATCACGAGGTGCCTCTACCTGCTCGTCGTGCTGACCGGATCGGTTGGGACGAAAGGCGGCGTCGGCCTGCACCTGTCGAACAAATTCGTCCCGACGCCGCCGACGACGCCAGCGCCGCCTGACTACTGGAACGAGCTGCTGTTCCCGCGCGAGTACCCGCTGGCGTGCTTCGAGATGAGCTTCCTGCTGCCGCACCTGCTGAAGGAGAACCGCGGCAAGCTCGACGTCTACTTCACGCGCGTCTACAACCCGCTGTGGACGAACCCGGACGGCTTCTCGTGGATGGAGATGCTGACCGATCGCGACAAGATCGGTCTGCACGTCGCGCTGACGCCGACGTGGAGCGAGACCGCGTGGTTCGCCGACTACATCCTGCCGATGGGCCTCGGCACCGAGCGCCACGACACGATGAGTCAGGAGACGCACGCGGCGCAATGGATCGGATTCCGTCAGCCCGTGCTGCGCGTTGCCCGCGAGAAACGCGGTGAAACGATCAACGCGACCTACGAAGCGAATCCCGGCGAGGTGTGGGAGGAGAGCGAATTCTGGGCGGCGCTCACGTGGCGGATCGATCCGGACGGCGTGCTCGGCATCCGCCGGCATTTCGAATCGCCCAGTCGTCCCGGCCAGCCCGTGACGATGGACGAGTACTACGGGTGGATGTTCGAACACTCGGTGCCCGGCCTGCCCGAGGCGGCGGCGCGCGAGCATCTGACGCCGCTCGCCTACATGCGCAAGTATGGCGTGTTCAAAGTGAAGGACCACGTCTACAAACCGTACGAAGAGCCACTGGCGCAGGGCGCGCTTGCCGGCGCGACGAGTGACGAAGCGCAGGCGCTCGTCGTCAAGGACGGCAAACCGATCGGCGTCGTCGTCAACGGCGTCGCGGTATCAGGCTTCACGACGCCTTCGAGGCGACTCGAGTTTTTTTCGCAGACGCTGGTCGATTGGGGCTGGCCCGAACACGCCGTTCCGCGCTACGTGCCCGGCCACGTACACTGGCGCGATCTCAAGCGGCAGGACGGCGAGTTCGATCTGCTGCCGAACTTCCGGCTGCCGACGCTCGTCCACACGCGATCGCCGGTGAAGTGGCTGTACGAGAT
>JACPZV010000293.1 GCA_016195295.1 Acidobacteriota bacterium | reverse complement strand
CGAGCAGATACAGCGCCACGAGCTGCGCAGTAAACGCGTTGGTCGACGCCACGCCGATTTCTGGGCCGGCGTGCGTGTAAATGGTGCCGTCGGTCTCGCGCGTGGCCATGCTGCCCACGACGTTGCAGATGGAGATGCTCGCGGCGCCCTGACGCGCCGCCTCGCGCAGGGCAGCCAGCGTGTCGGCGGTCTCGCCTGATTGCGTGATGACGATGGCGAGCGTGCGCGGCGTCACGATCGGACTGCGGTACCGGTACTCCGATCCGTAATCCACTTCGACCGGCAGTCGCGCGACCTGTTCGATCATGAACTTGCCGACGAGCCCGGCGTGCCAGGACGTCCCGCACGCGAGAATCGTGACGCGCTCCACGGCGGCCAGCGTCGTATCGCTGATCGCCATCTCTTCAAGAAAGACCTTGCCCGAGTCCTGCGAGACGCGGCCCAGAATCGTCTCGCGCGCGGCAGTGGGCTGCTCGAAGATCTCCTTGAGCATGAAATGCTTGTAACCCGCCTTCTCCGCCATGATCGGGTCCCAGAGCACGCGCTGCGTCGCCTTGGAAACCTGTCGGCCGAAGAAATCGGTAAACGCGACGCCGGTCCTGGTGATGACCGCCATCTCTTCGTCGCCGAGGAACACGACGTCGCGCGTGTGACTCAGAATCGCGGGAATGTCCGACGCGACGAAGAACTCGCCGTCGCCCAGACCGACGACAATCGGCGGGCCGTTCCGCACGGCGACGATCTTTTCCGGATCGTCGGCGGAGATCAGCACCAGCGCGAACAATCCGCGCATCAGCATCAGCGCGCGTCGCGCGGCGTTCTCGAGGCCGTCGTTCTTCATCTCGCGCTCGACGAGGTGCGCGACAATTTCCGTGTCGGTCTCGGTGACGAATATGTGGCCCTGCCGCTGCAGGTCCCGCTTGAGATCCAGATAGTTCTCGATGATGCCGTTGTGGACGACGACGATCTTGCCCGTGCAGTCGCGGTGCGGGTGCGCGTTCTCTTCCGTGGGACGGCCGTGGGTTGCCCAGCGCGTGTGACCGACGCCATAGTCGCCGAATATCGGCTCGTGGCCGATCACGTCTTCGAGGTTGGAGAGCTTGCCGGCGCTGCGACGCAGGTCGACCACGCCGTCGTGCACCACGGCGACACCGGCCGAGTCGTACCCGCGGTACTCCAGCCGGCGGAGTCCATCGATGAGCACAGGCACGACTTCCTTCGGCCCGATATAGCCGATAATCCCGCACATAAGGTTGTTGCCCTCTGCCTTCTAAGTTTTCTTCTTCTTCTTATCGGCCCAACCCTCGAAATTCCGCTGTGTGCCGGCGCTGACGGCGAGCGCCCCGGGCGGGACGTCATGGCGGACGGTCGACCCGCTGCCCACGTATGCGCCCTTCCCCACTCTGACCGGCGCCACCAGCTGCGTGTCGCTGCCGATGAACGCGCCGTCCTCGATAATCGTCTGGTTCTTCTTCTCACCATCGTAGTTGCAAGTGATCGTCCCGGCGCCGATGTTGACCTTCTCGCCGATCGTCGCGTCGCCGAGATACGTCAGATGCATCGACTTCGATCCCGCGCCGAGCACGGCCCGTTTCACCTCGACGAAATTGCCCACGCGCGCTTGCTCGCGCACGTCGGCCTCGTTGCGTAGGTGGGCAAACGGTCCCACGCGGGCGTCGTCGGCGATGCGCGAGTCCGTGATCACGCAGTGGTTGAGAATCGTTACGCGATCGCCGATTTGCGAGTCGACGATGCGGACGCCGCTGTGAATCTCGCACCCGGCGCCGATAGACGACCGGCCCTCGATCGAGACGCCGGGGTGCACCACGGTGTCGGCGCCCACGACCACGTCACGGTCGATGTACGCGGTCGCGGGATCGTCAATCGTGACGCCGGCGGCCATCAGTTCCGTCGTCTTCTGGTTTCTCACGATTCGACTCACTTCCGCGAGCTGGCTGCGACTGTTGATGCCGCAGATCTCGTCGGGATTCGAGACGGTGACCGCGTTGACGACTAGTCCGCGCGCGACAAGCAGCGCGACGAGATCCGTCACGTAGTACTCGCCCTGTATGTTTCTTGGCGCGAGCGTCCGCGCCAATGCGAACAAGTCGCTCAGTGCAAAGGCGTAAACGCCGGACCGGACGATGCGGCCGTAGCCGAAGGGGTGGTCGACCACCGCAGTAATCACCGTCGCGGTCACGCCGCTGGAGATCTGTCGATCCGCGAGCGTTCTTAGTGTTTTCGGCGACAACAGCGGCACATCACCCGACAACAAAACCAGAGTCCCCGTCGCGTGCTGCAACGCCGATTCGGCGGCCAACAGTGCGTGCCCGGTTCCACGCTGTGGTTCCTGGACCACAACGCCGAGGTTCGCGTGTTTCGAAAGCGCGGACCTGAGCGCGTCCGCGCCGTGGCCGATGACGACTGTCGTCGTGCGAGGGGCGAGGGCGGCGGCGGTCGCCAGCACGTAGTCGATCAGCGGCAGTCCGGCCACGCGGTGTAGCACTTTTGGCAGCACCGACTTCATGCGGGCGCCCTTACCCGCCGCGAGAACAACGACGTGAATGTCGCGCAAGGACGACTTGATTATCGCGCCGATCGGGTCTTCAGCGGACGCCGCCGATCCCGATCGGGCCGAGGCGGCGCGGGAGGGGCCTCAAGCGCCGCGCGAAACGCCTCGTCGTCGCGCAGCGGTTCGAGATCTGGATCGTGGCGCGCCAGGGCCCGGTTCTCGGGATTCAACGCAATCGCCCGCTCGAGATGGGCAACAGCTTCGGCATGTTCGTCCCGTTGGGCGTGCGCGACCGCAAGCATGTAGAGCGCGTGGTCGTTGTCGGGATCCTCGTCTCGGACCAGACGCAGGTGCGCTATGGCCTGATCGTACTGCGCGCCGTTGATCGCCAGCGTCGCCGCGTACAGACGCTCGTCAACAGTTTGTGGCGCGGTCTCGCGGTGAGTGGCCTGTCGCTGACAGATGTTCAGGTAGAGGCGCACCCGCTCGTGCAGTTCCTTTTCCTCCGGATATTGTCGGAGCACTAACTCGAGGAGATTCGCGGCGCTGAGGTACTCGTGCCGCTGAAGCGCTTCAAGCGCGCGCTCGTACAACGCAACGGCTTCCGATGACGCAGAGCGGCGCGGCGGGGTCGCTGGCGGGGGCGTCGCGTGGCGGGCGATTGGGACCGGCTCGGGCGCGCGCGCAAGACGACTGGCGGCCGGGGACGCCGCGTGAGCCTTGGTCGACCGGGTGTTCGGCCGCTTCGCCATAAAATGCCGTGCAGGGCCCAGAGATCGCGCTGAAAGCGGCGGTAAGGTAACAGAACGTCTTGTGCTTGGTCAAGCCACGCAAGTATCTCAACCTGGCCTGGCACTTAGTTTAGGTTATAAACCAGATTTTTTAGCTTTCTCGAGAGCTCTGTAAACCTCGTTAGGAAGCAATCCATGCTTTTTGGCCAGGCCAGCGATAACATTTCGCCTGCTGGACCCTCCAAATTCTGTCATTTCACCAATTATATGAGTTGTTATTGGTTCATAGTTTGGCTGATAACCTTTAATTTCTGGTTTACAACCTATTGTTGCGACTACTGTGAACTCTCCACGCTCATTAAGAGACCCGTTGAGAATCTTTGAAATTGGTCCTCTAACCAATTGTTCATACGCCTTGGTCAGTTCTCGACCAACTACGACGTCGCAATCGCCGACGGCATCTTGGAGATCTTCTAACGTCCGACGTATCCGGTGTGGAGCCTCGAAGAAAACAACGGTCCCACCGAGCGTGCGTAGACGATCGAACCACAGTTTTCGGTCTTTAGCCCGTGTCGGAGGGAAACCTAGAAAGTGAAACGTCTCCGTCGGCAATCCAGAAACTGCCAACGCCGCCAGGACCGCACTCGGGCCAGGAACCGGCTCGACTCGGATCCCGGCATCGATGGCGGTTCGAATGAGGCGGCCTCCGGGATCGGAGACGGTCGGCGTGCCGGCATCCGAGACTAGGGCGATCGCGTCACCTTCCTGAAGCCTCGCGATAAGGGACGGGGTCTTTCTGGTTTCGTTGTGCTCGTGGAGACTGGTGGTCGGCGTCGCGATCGCGTGGCGCGCCAGCAGATGCGCGGTCCGTCGCGTGTCCTCCGCGGCGATCAGAGAGACTTCACGCAGCACGCGAAGCGCTCTCACCGTAATGTCTTCGAGGTTGCCGATCGGCGTGGCGACCACGAACAGCGTGCCGGGCATTGGAAGGGACGTGTTTATTGTACCATTGGCGGATCGCTGTTTCCGGAGCCTGATCGTTCGCTGCAACCTGGTTGTTCAGTCGCAGACACGATGATTGTATCCGAGCCCCTTCCCCACTTCGTCGACGACCTGCTGAGCTACTTGCACGAAACGCATCCCACGCATGCAACGCTCGACGGCGTGCACACCCACGACGATCTGCTCGAGGACTTCAGCCGGCAAGGCATTGAGAACGAAACGCACGCCCTCGCCGGCTACCTGCGCAGACTCGGCGAGATTCACACCGACGGGCTGACCCGGGTTGAACGGCTCGAGCACGGCATGCTGACCGCGAATCTTCAGGCGCGGATGTACGAGCTCGAGCAGGTTCGCACGTGGGAGCGCAATCCCCAGTGCTATGCCGATGTCCTCGCGTCGAGCCTGATGGGACAGACCTTGTTCGCGCACGCGCCGGCGCCCGAGCGCGCCCGCCGGGCGCTGTCGAGGCTGCGCCAAACACCACGGCTCATTCAGGCCGCGCGCGACAACATCAAGGATCCGCCGGGGATCTACGTGAAGGTCGGCATCGAAACGTTGCGCGGCGTGCTGAAAGTGATCGACGAGGAGTTGCCGCGCGCCTTCGCGGACGTGGACGACCTCCACCTGCTGGGCGACCTGGCGGACGCCCAAGCCGAAGCCTCGCACGCCGTCGCGGCCTACGTGCAGGAACTGGAAACCGAAGTGGCGCCGAAAGCCCGCGCGTCGTTCCGTCTGGGCCGCGACAAATTCGAGCAGAAACTTCGGCTTGAGGAAGGGCTTGCGATCTCGCTCGATCGACTGCTCGTGATTGCCACTCGAGAGCTGCGTGCGACGCAGGAAGCGTTCAAGACGCTCGCGGGCCGCATGAACGGAGGCGATCCGCTCGAGGCGTGGGCGAAGACGAAAGCCAAACACCCCGCGCCCGGAGAGCTCGTCAACGTGGGACGCGAGCAACTCGACGAGCTCGTCACGTTTCTCGAGCGCCACGCGGTCATCACGCTCCCGCAAGGCGAGCAGATCACGGTCGCGCCGACGCCGGACTTCTACCGCTGGTCGTTCGCGAGCATGTGGACGCCGGGGCCGTTCGAATCCAAACCGACACACGCGTACTACTACCTCACCGACGTCGATCCGTCCTGGCCGAACGAACGAAAGGAAGAGCACCTCCGCGATTACAACTACCCGACGCTGTGGTCGATCTCGATCCACGAGGTGTACCCAGGACACTTCCTGCACTATCAGCATTTGCGGCGCGTCGAGTCGAAAGCGCGCAAGTCGATTTTGTTCGCGCCCGCGTCATTCGTCGAAGGCTGGGCGCACTACTGTGAGCAGATGATGATCGAGGCGGGATTCGGACGGCAGGAGTACGGCATCCAGCTCGGCCAGCTCGCCGAGTCCTTGATCCGCCTCGCGCGCTTCATCGTCGGCATCAAGCTGCACGCGGAGGACATGTCGGTGGAGCAGGGCGTGCGTTTCTTCCGCGATGAAGCCTACATGGAGGAAGCCAGCGCGCGGCGCGAGGCCGAACGCGGGACGTTCGATCCCACGTATCTCGTGTACAGCGTCGGCAAGCTGATGTTGCTCAAGCTGCGCCAGGACTGGAAGCAGCAGCAGGGCAAGGCGTTTTCGCTGCGCACCTTTCACGACACGTTGCTCGCGAGCGGAACCGCGCCGTTCTGGCTCCTCCGCCAGCTCATGCTCGGCGACGATGGTGGAGATTTGTTGTAAATGCCGCTGTACGAATACCAGTGCGACGCCTGTGGTCATCGCTTCGAGGTCATCCAGAAGTTTTCCGATCCGCTGGTCGAGAAATGTCCGAAGTGCGGCAGCGCCGTGCACAAACTGATGTCGTCGCCGGCGTTTCAGTTCAAAGGCACCGGGTGGTATGTCACCGACTACGCCAAGAAAGATCAGGGGACCGTCGGCGACAAGACGGATAGCGGATCGAAAACCGAGAGCGACGCGAGAGAGATGACCGCCGCAAAAACCGATACTGAAGCCAAGACCACGACGAGCCAGACCAAGACCACCGAGACCAAGGCGGAACCCAAAACCGAGTCGAAGCCTGCGGCGAAAGCGAACGGCACGTAGTCTCCCGCGGCAGCGTAACCTTTACCGCTTGCCTACCGCTTGCCGGCGGGCGCGTGCAGGTCGAGGGACGCGAGGTAAGTGGCGAACTGGTCGGCGAGATCCGGCCGGCGCAGAGCGAAGTAGACGACAGCCTTCAGATACCCCAGCTTGTTCCCCGTGTCGTGGCGGACGCCTTTCACTTCGCAGGCGTAAATCGGCCGCGACCGCAACAGCTCGCGCAACCCGTTCGTCAATTGAATCTCGCCCGTGCCATCGCTTTTCGTCGCCGCGAGCGCGGGGAAGATATCGGGCGTCAGGACGTAGCGGCCGATGATCGCGAGATCCGAGGGCGCGTCTTCGCGCGCGGGCTTCTCGACGAGGTCGCGCACTTGATAAATGCCGTCACCTATATGCGCGGTCGGCTCGATGGCGATGACGCCGTAGTTCGAGATCTGATCGCGCGGCACGCGCTCCACCGCCAGCACCGGTCCCCCGTACCGCTCGAAGACATCCACCAGTTGTTTGATGGCCGGCGGATTCGCATCGATCACATCGTCGCCGAGGATGACCGCGAACGGCTCCTCGCCGACCAGGACGCGCGTCACGAGGACCGCGTGCCCGAGGCCAAGCGGTTCGCCCTGGCGGACGTAGGCGAAGTTGATCAAGTTGGAGATCTTGCGTACTTCATCGAGCTGATCGCGTTTACCGCGCGCTTCGAGGAACGTCTCGAGCTCCATCGACACGTCGAAATGATCTTCGATGGCGTTCTTGCCGCGCCCGGTCACGAGAATGATGTTGTCGACGCCGGAGCTGACGGCTTCTTCGATGCCGTACTGAATGATGGGCTTGTCGACGAGCGGCAGCATCTCCTTCGGCTGCGCTTTGGTCGCGGGGAGAAACCGGGTGCCGAGCCCGGCGGCGGGGAAGACGGCCTTCCGGACGATAGGAGCCACGGCGCAAACTATACAATAGGTGGCGAGGACGCATGCTCGATCCCGCCGTCATCCGCGATCGTATCGAGGACGTTCGGACCGGACTCCGCCACCGCGGTCTCGACCCCGACAAGGCGCTCGAGGAAATCGCGACGCTGGAGACGGCGCGGCGGCGATTGATCCCCGAGCTCGAGGGACTGAAGCGCGATCAAAACACCGCGGGCGACGAGATCGCGCGCGCGAAGCGGCTAGGCAAGGACACCGCGCCGTTTCAGGAGACGAACAAGGCCCGAGCGGCGCAGATCCGGCAGCTCGGCATTCAGCTCGACGGCATCGAGCATCGGCGCAACGCGGCGCTGCTGCTCTTGCCCAACCTGCCGCACGCCAGCGTGCCGGCCGGCGCAAGCGCCGCCGGCAACGTGGAAGTGCGGCGGCACGGCGAACCGCGGGCGTTCGACTTCGATCCGCAGCCGCACTGGGATCTCGGCGCCGCGCTCGGCATTCTGGATTTCGAGCGCGCCGCGCGTATCGCGGGCACGCGGTTCTCCGTGTTGAGCGGCGCCGGGGCGCGGTTGTCGCGCGCGCTCATCAACTTCATGCTCGACCTGCACACGCGCGAGCACGGCTACCGCGAGATCGAGCCGCCGTTCATGGCGAACAGCGCGTCGCTGACGGGCACCGGCCAGCTGCCGAAGTTCGAGCAGGATCTGTTCAAGATCGCGGGGGAGTGGGACCTCTATCTCGTCCCCACCGCCGAAGTGCCGCTCACGAACCTGCATCGCGGCGAGATTCTCGACGGCCGCGGGTTGACGCTGCGCTACACCGCGTACACGCCGTGCTTCAGGAGCGAGGCGGGATCGTACGGACAGGACGTGCGCGGATTAATCCGCCAGCATCAGTTCGACAAAGTCGAGCTCGTGAAGCTCACGACGCCCGAGCAGTCCTACGATGAGCTCGAGTCGCTGACGCGTGATGCCGAAGAGGTGCTGAAGCGCCTGGAATTGCCGTACCGGACGATGCTCTTGTGCGCGGGCGACCTCGGGTTCGGCTCGTCCAAGACGTACGACATCGAAGTCTGGCTCCCGAGCCAGAAGACGTATCGCGAGATCTCGTCGTGCAGCAACACGGAGGCGTTTCAGGCGCGGCGCGCGAACATCAAGTTCCGGGCTGGTGGAACGGGCAAGGCGGAGTTCGTCCACACGCTGAACGGATCCGGTCTCGCCGTCGGCCGTACGCTGATTGCGATTCTCGAGAATTACCAGCAGAAGGACGGAACGGTGGCGATTCCGCCCGCGCTTCGTCCGTACATGGATGGGAAGGAGGTCATTGGTCGTTAGTCGTTGGTCGTTCGTCTCGTAGCGCGGTCCTTTCAGGGCCGCGCATTCACGGCAACGCGTACACCGTCAACGTGTCCGTCGCGACCACGGCCACGTACTGTTTGCCGTTCTTCCCCTGATACGTGATCGGATCCGCGTTGCCTCGTCTTTCGAGCTTCGTCACCCACAGCTCCTTCCCGCTCGCTGGCTCGAACGCGCGGAAGCGGTTGTCGTCGGTCGACGCGACGAACAACACGCCGCCAGCCGTGACGATCGCGCCAGCCATCGCCGGCCGTCCCGTGCGCTGCTTGCTCTCGGGAAGGCCGTCGGTGATCCCCAGCGGCACTTGCCAGGCGAAGTCGCCCGTCGACGCGTTCACTGCGATCAACCGGCCCCATGGCGGCTTCTGGCACGGCCAGTTCGCTCCGCCAATGCGCACGTCGAAGTTGCCGCGTCCCGGCCCCGTTCGATCCGGCGTGACCTTGTCGAACGGAACGGCTGCGCCGCTCCGGCTTTTTTCGATCCATCCCAGCGCGCCATCGTCCTGCGTCACGACGAAGAGATATCCGGATTTCGGATCGTACGCGGTGCCACCCCAGTTCGCGCCTCCGAGCCCGCCGGGAAACACCAACGCCGTTTTCGGCGGAGCGCCCTCCGCGCGATACGCCCACGGCGTGAAGGGGCCAGCATTGTAAACGCCGTTTTTCTCGACGAGGTCCTTGCAGGCGGCCGCATGTTCGGGCGTCGTGTCCGCCGCGGTGACGAGATCTTCGAGTTTGAAAGCGACGCGCGCCAGCGGCGGCGGCTTCACCGGAATGGGCTGCGTTGGAAAGGCCACCTCGCCCGGGACGTCGCTCTTCGCAACCGGGCGCTCGTCGACGCCGAGAATTGGTCGGCCGGTTTCGCGGTTCAAGATGTACAGGTAGCCGGATTTTGTGGTCAACGCGAGCGCCGGCTCGATGCGGTCGTTTCGCACGATGTCGAACAATCCCGGTGGCGCAGGCGGATCGGCGTCCCACAAGTCGTGATGGATGGTCTGAAAGTGCCATCTGTACTTGCCCGTGCGAACGTCCAATGCGACGACTGAATTGCCGAACAGATTGGCGCCTTTTCGGTCTCCGCCGTACGAGCCTGGAACCGGCGAAGCCAATGGCACGTAGACGAGCCCGCGCTGCTCGTCGAGCGTGAAATAGAACGGCCAGGCGTTCACACCGAGACGGCCCTTCCAGCTGTCACCTTCCCAGGTTTCATGACCGACATCACCCGGCTGTGGCACCGCGCTGAACTCCCACAGCTTCACGCCCGTCCGGGAATCAAACGCTCGTGGATTCCCGACGCCTCCGATCGCTCCGGGCGGACTGTTCGCTCCGACGACGAGCACCTCTTTGTACACAAGCGGCACCGAGTTGTACGGCACCACCATGTCGACCTCACCGTTCGTGCCGAAGCCGGCGAAGGGCGTGCCCGTGTTCGCGTTCAGCGCGATCAAGCGACGTCCGGCCGTGAAGATGATCCGAGACGGTAGGCCGCCCGCTCCGGGCGCGTACGCCACGCCGCGTCGTGAAGGAGCGGCGCCGGTGATTCGGTACTGCCAGAGTTCCTTCCCTGTATCCGGTTGGATCGCGACGATGCGATTGGCGGCAGGAAGATACATGACACCATCGACGACGATCGGCGTCGCCTCGGAATTCACACCGCCGGCGCCGCCTCGACCCGCCCCTGAGGCCGCCGGTGCATCGCTTTGCAAGCTGTAGGTCCACACCTGGATGAGCGAAGCGACGTTCTTCGCGGTGACCTGAACGAGCGGCGAGTAGCCGGTGCCGGCCAGGTCGTGGCGATACATCGGCCAGTCGGCGCCCCTTGCTGCCACGGTCCCCGGCTGCGCGCCGCCGGATTGCGCGAGCAGGACCGACAGCGCGGCGCCGCCGCAGCAATTCATCCATGAGCGCATAAGAACCTCCAGTCGGGAGCGACAACGATACAACAACAAAAAAGACCGGCGTGCGGTCAGTCTCAACCGGCCTTCACGACGCGAATTAACTCGGGGAGCGTCGGCCGCTTGCTATTATCACAACAGCCAGACGTCCTTGGCGGTGACAGGACATGAGTGCCCGACTTATTCGGAGGCTCGCCGGCCTTGCGGCGGTTGTCGCGGCCTCTCACGCTGTGGCGGTGTCGCCCCGCGACGCCCCACCTTCGCCCGTCATTTACGCGGCGAACGTCGACAGCATCATCCATCCGGTCTCCGCGGAGTACATGATCGAAACGATGGACCGGGCCGATCGCGCCGGCGCGACGCTGGTGATCTTCGCGCTGCGGACACCAGGCGGCCTGGTTGATTCCACGCGCAACATCATCACGCACATGCTGGCCGCCCGGACGCCGGTCGCGATCTTCGTCGGTCCGTCGGGCGCTCGCGCGGCCTCGGCCGGCTTCCTCCTCACGATCGCCGCCGACGTGGCGGCCATGGCGCCAGGCACTCACATCGGCGCGGCGCACCCGGTGGCAGGCAGCGGCGAGAAGATGGACGAGACGATGGCGAAGAAAGCGGCAGAAGACGTGGCCGCGTACGCCCGCACGCTCGCGAGTCGGCGTCATCGAAACGTGAAACTGGCAGAGCAGGCGGTCACCGAGAGCCGTGCCTTCACCGAAGAGGAGGCGCTCGGCGCCTCGCCACCGCTCGTCGATCTCGTGTCCGCCGATGTTCCCGAGCTGCTGCGAAAGCTGGACGGCCGATCCGTGACGCGCTTCGACGGCACGACGGTGATCTTGAGGACCACCGGCGCGCGCGTGGTACCGATCGAGATGAACTGGCGACAGCGCCTGCTCAGTGCCATCGCCCATCCGAACGTGGCCTACATTCTTCTGAGTCTCGGTACACTCGGGCTGACGATCGAACTGTGGAGCCCCGGCGCGGTGCTCCCGGGCGTCGCGGGAGGGCTGTGCCTGCTCCTGGCGTTCTTCGCCTTCCAGATCCTCCCGGTGAACTACGCGGGCCTGATGTTGATTCTCTTTGGTTTCTCGCTGCTCGTGCTCGAAGTCAAGGTGACGAGCTACGGCCTGCTGACCGCAGGCGGGCTCGCGAGCCTCCTCTTCGGCTCGATGATCCTGATGGATTCGTCCGTGCCGGACCTTCAATTGAGCCTCCGGCTCGTGCTCCCAATCGTGTTCGGGGTGGCGGCCATTGCCGTCTTCCTGACGCGCCTGGCGGTCACCTCCCAGCGACAGCGTCCCGTCACCGGTGTCTCCGCGATGATCGGCGAAGTCGGACGCGCGCTCACCACCATCGAGCCCGGAGGGGCGGGGCGCGTGGCGACGCACGGGGAGATTTGGACGGCGATCGCTCAGGAACCCATCGCCGAAGGCGATTCGGTGTCGGTCACGCACGTCGACGGGCTGACGCTGACGGTCCGGAAAGGATGAAGGTGCCGTGATGGTGACTCCCGCCATTCCCCCGTTCGCGATCCTCATCGTCATCGTGGCGTTCTATTTGATCGCCTCGATCAAGATCCTGGCCGAGTACGAGCGCGGCGTCATTTTCCGCCTGGGCAAACTGCTGCCCCAACCCAAAGGCCCCGGCGTGATTCTGGTGTTCGCGCCCATCGACCGCATGGTGCGTGTCAGTCTGCGGACCGTGGCCCTGGAGGTGCCGCCGCAGGATGTGATCACGCGCGACAACGTGTCGGTGAAAGTGAGCGCGGTCCTCTACTATCGCGTCATCGATCCCCGGCGAGCCATCGTGGAGGTCGAGAACTATCAATATGCGACGCTGCAGCTCGCGCAGACGACCCTGAGGAGCGTGCTGGGCCAAGCGCAGCTCGACGACCTGCTGGCCGAGCGGGATCGCCTGAACCAGCAACTGCAGCACATTCTCGACCAGCACGCCGAGCCCTGGGGCATCAAAGTGTCGGCCGTCGAAGTGAAGCACGTCGATCTCCCGGCCGACATGCAGCGGTCGATGGCCCGCCAGGCCGAGGCCGAGCGGGAGAAACGGGCCAAGATCATTCACGCTGAAGGCGAGCTGGACGCGTCGGCCAAGCTGGCACAGGCGGCCAACGTCATTGCGTCGCAGCCGCTCAGCATCACGTTGCGCTACCTGCAGACGCTGACCGAAATCGCGGCGGAAAAGAACTCGACGATCGTCTTTCCGCTGCCCATTGAGTTGCTGGAACTGCTCAAGGCCTCCGTGAGGAGCGAACCGGGTCCCAGGTGAGGGCACCTTCCATAGAAATATCCAGTTAGGCACGAACCTCTCTAACCGTCGACCCCGCTTCTCCTGCGCCCAAGATCTGCGCCGCCTTCCTGACGTCGCGCGGCGCGACCCAGCAGAGTGCGCCGTACCGGCCGTCCGTGCACACGGCGTCGATCGCGGTCACGTTGATCTTCGCGTTGGCCAGCTTGTCTACGAGGTCCGCGATCGCGCCCACCCGATCGTCGCCCTGAATCAAGAACCCCCGCTTCGGGCCGACGAGCTTCCATTTGCCGGCTTTGGCCGCGCTCTTGAGCGCCGCCGCGTCCACCGGAATGAAATCCAGCTGCGCTCGCCGACCGACGGGGAATCCCGAGAACGCGAGCAGGTTTACCCCGGCGTCCTTGAGCATGCGAAGGACCCTCGCGCCTTCACCCGCTTTGTGCGAGACAAGAACGTAAAAGTAGTCGATCTGGCGAATCGTGTCTGCCATGGCTTGCCTCCTAACGCTTCTTAGGATTGTGTCGGTCCACGGTGCGGCACCGAAGAGAGGTGGACGGGTGGGCGATCGGGGTCTTCACGTCGGCCTTGTTGGTTCAAATGATGCAGTTCCTCTTGATCAGATATCAAAGTACAGCGCGAACTCCCACGGATGTGGTCGGAGACGAATCGCGTCGACTTCTTTGAGACGCTTATAGTTCAACCACACGTCGATCACGTCACGAGTGAACACGTCGCCCTTGAGTAGGAACGCGTGGTCTTTCGCGAGAGCATCGAGGACTTCATCGAGACTGCCTGGCGTTTTGGCGACCTTGGCCAGGTCTTCGGGCGAGAGATCGTAGAGATCTTTGTCGAGCGGCCCAGGCGGCGTGAGTTTGTGCTGGATGCCGTCCAACCCGGCCATGAGCAGGGCGCTGAACGCGAGGTACCCGTTCGCCGCAGGATCGGGGAAGCGCACCTCGACGCGCTTGGACTTCTCGCTGCGGGAATACAGCGGGATGCGGACCGCCGCGCTGCGGTTCCGTTGCGAGTAAATCAGATTGATCGGCGCCTCGTAGCCCGGCACCAACCGACGGTACGAATTCGTCGTGGGCGCGCAAAAGGCGAGCAACGCGGGCGCATGCTTGAGAATGCCGCCGATGTAGTACAGCGCGTGCTGGCTCAAATCCGCGTACTTGCCCTTTTCGAAGAACAGATTCTTGCCGCCCTTCCACAAACTCTGATGCACGTGCATGCCCGATCCGTTGTCTTGAAAAATCGGCTTGGGCATCAAGGTGACCGTCTTGTTGTGCCGCCGCGCCACCTGTTTGATGACGTATTTGTACTTCAGCAGGTTGTCCCCCATCTTGACCAGGGAATCAAACCGCATGTCGATCTCGGCCTGTCCCGCCGTGCCGACCTCGTGATGCTGCACCTCGACCTGCACGCCAACCTGTTCGAGGGTGAGCAGCATCTCGGTACGGATGTCCTGAAGCTGATCCATCGGCGGAACCGGGAAGTAGCCTTCCTTATAACGCGGCTTGTAGCCGAGGTTCGGTTTCTCCTCGCGCCCGGAATTCCAGAATCCCTCAGATGAGTCGATGTAGTAGTAGCCGTGGTTGTAGCTCTGAGCGAAGCGGACGTCATCGAAGATGTAGAACTCCGCCTCCGGGCCGAAGTACGCAGTGTCGGCGATCCCGCTGGACTTCAAGTACTTTTCTGCCTTCTTCGCGATGTGCCGCGGATCGCGGGTGTACCACTCGCCGGTGACCGGATCCTTGACGTCGCAGATCAGCACCAACGTGGGGGCGGCCGTGAAGGGATCGAGGAACGCGGTGTCTGGATCCGGCATGAGCAGCATGTCGCTTTCCTGAATCTCCTGAAAGCCTCGAATGCTCGATCCGTCGAATCCCAGGCCTTCCTCGAAGGCGTCCGCGCTGAACTCTTTGGAAGAGACCGTGAAGTGCTGCCACAACCCCGGTAGGTCGACGAACCGGACATCCACCGCCTGCACGTGTTTCTCCTTGATCAGCGCCATCACGTCAGCAACTTTCATCGGTCCTCCTCTCACCACCTTCTTCGCCATCCGCAGCCTCCCCAATCGATCAGGATCGGGCGTGTTTGGACATTGATATCGTGGGCGTAACCGCGTGGATTGGAGCGGACATCATACGTCCGTCAATCGCGCGTCAGCAATCGCGTAACCGCAATCCAACCCTCGGCCTGCGTGCTACGATCCGGACGTTGAGACACGGCCGGATGTCGCCGGTGGCGTCGTCCACGACGTGGTCCCATACCGCTTTTCGCGCCCAGACGTGCGGCGGTGAACGATCAGGCCTCAAGCGAAGAGCGGGAACGATTAAACAAACGTTGACCCGATTGGATGCGGCACGACAGGCGGCAAGGCGGCGGGTGCGGCGATCACGCACGTGTTTCTGGTCATGGGCCGGTACGATGTCGTGGTGATCTCGGAGGCCCCGAACGACGAAACTGCGGCCAAGCTCGCGCTTGCGACGGGAATGCAGGGCAACGTGACGACGGAAACGCTGCGGGCTTTTCCCGAAACCGAGTTCCGGCAGATCGTGGCAGGTCTGCCGTAGGACGTCGCGAGAGTCGTCGCGATACCCGAACACCGCGCGCTCTCGTGTTCAGGATGGACGAGGAGGATGACGTGCCGGAGAACAGGACGAGCGAGAACATGATCAGTCTTCGTGCCGGCGAGGGAACGTCGTGGTGGCTCATGACGGATCTGCATACGTTCAAGGCCGTGAGTGAGGATACGAACGGGGCGTTCACGTTGACGGAGCTGACCGCCGCCGCCGACTTCGGGCCGCCGCCGCATATTCATCATCGCGAGGACGAAGCGTTCTACGTCCTGGATGGCCAGTTCGAGTTCCGGTACAACGACCGGACGTTTACCGCCGGCCCCGGATCGTTCGTGTACCTGAAGAAGGGGCGCGTCCACATGCATCGCGCGACCGGAGGCGCTCCGGCACGAGCACTCGTGCTGCACACACCGGCAGGGCTGGAGCGCTTCATCCGCGAGGCAGGCAAGCCGGCGACCGACCGAACGGCGACGCCAGGCGCTCCGCCCATGCCGGAACTCGAGCGCATCGTCGCAGTCGCGCAGAAGTACGACATCGAAGTGCCGCCGCCTCCGAGCTAATCGTGCCCCATCGCGCGCAGGCCCTCCTCATCACCGGCGCCCTCGTCGTGGGCGTGGTGACCGCCGCGCTCGCGCAGCGCCAATTTGGCGGCGGATATAGGCCTTCCAATTACTGCATCTCTGGCTATACTTCTCGCCTCCAAGAAACAGGAGGGACGCGTGCGGCATCTGTTTATGGGCGTCGTGGCGCTCGGTCTCTCGGCGACGGGCATCCTGCTGAATGCCCGTGCGACGGCTCAACGGCAGTCGCAGGCACAGCCACAGCGCGAAAAAAGCAACATGGAGCTGGTCGGTTACGACGATCTCCAGGGCCGGACCGCCTACCAGCCTCTGGTGCACAAGCAGGGAACGCGCTGGATTGCGTACGTCGGTCATCACGGTGACTTCCTGCCGAATCCGCTGACCGCCAAGGTGGAGCACAACGGCACGTCGATCCTGGACGTGACCGATCCGAAGCAGCCGAAATATCTCGCGCATATTCCGGGCGAGCAAGGCAAGGCGGAAGCGGGAGGCGCGCAGATGGTGCGCGTCTGCGACGGCACCACGCTCCCGCGCGCCGACAAGAACAAAGTGTACTTGCTTCGCACGTTCGGCAACTCCGCACAGGAAATCTGGGACGTCACTGATCCCGCCAAGCCGAGCCGCTTGACCGCGATCGTCAGCGGACTGCGCGGCACGCACAAGAACTGGTGGGAATGCGACACCGGCATCGCCTATCTCGTCTCCGGATCGCCGGGCTGGCGCACGCCGCGCATGACGCTGATTTACGACTTGAGCGACCCGGCCAAGCCTGTGTTCGTCCGTGCCTTCGGCCTACCCGGCCAGCAGCCGGGCGCGACCGGCCCGGTGCCGACCGATCTCCACGGTCCCATCTCCACCGGTCCCAGCGGCAACCGGGTGTACTTCGGATACGGTACGAACAAGGGTGGCGTCCTGCAGATCGTCGATCGCGAAAAGCTCTTGAATGGACCAAAGGATCCGACGAACGAGCACCTGTTGTATCCGCAAGTGGGTCGGCTCGATTTGCCGCCCAACGTCGGCGCGCACACCGTGTTCCCTGTGCTCGGCGTGCAGGTCGGCGAGTTCGCCAAGGACCAAGACGGACGAACGCGGGACTTCGTCGTCATTACTGATGAAGCGATCGCCAATGAATGCCTCGAGGCAAGGCAGATGGTGTGGATTGCCGACATCACCACCGAATCGAAGCCGTTCGGCGTCGCGAGTTGGACCGTCCCGGAGGCAAGCGGCAACTTCTGCGGCCGCGGCGGGCGATTCGGCACACACTCGTCGAACGAGAACTTCACGCCGATCTACTACAAGCGCGTGATGTTCTTCGCGCACTTCAACGCCGGCGTGCGCGCGGTCGACATCCGCGATCCGTACCACCCGAAAGAGATCGCCTATTACATCCCGGCCATCACCGACAAGACGGACAAACGCTGCGTCGACACCGGCGCAGCCGAGCGCTGCAAGGTGGCCATCCAGACCAACAACGTCGACGTGGACGACCGCGGCTACATCTACATCGCCGACCGCGCCAACACAGGCCTGCACATCCTCGAGCTGACCGGTCCTGCGCGCCAGGTCGCGAATTTTCAGTGAGCGCGATCTAGCACCCGCACACGCTGATGAAGTTGTCTGCCGGCACTCGACTCGGCCCGTACGAAATCGTCGCGCTGCTCGGCGCGCGATGCCTTTTTCCTTTTATTCGGAAAGCGATTTAGCGGATTCAGTGCACGGGAGGCTGTGATGACGAAGACCTGGCTGCTCGCATTCGCATCGATCGCGCTGTTGGCGACTCCGACATCCACCCAACAGAGCGTCACCGAAATCCCGTTCGACTCGGTACCCGACTATCCGAAGCTACCGCGGGGGGACGAACTTCGGCGAGGTGCCCGGCGTGGCGGTGAATTCCAAAGGGCATGTGTTCGTCTTCACCCGATCGAACAGCGCCTCTGGTCCGGCGTACGGCCCCACTGCGGCGCAACTCCTCGAGTTCGGCCCCAAAGGTGAGTTCATCCGCGAAATCGGCAAGGGCCTCTATGGTTGGTCGTTCGCGCATAGCGTGCGGATCGACAAGGACGACAACATCTGGGCGATCGACAAAGGCTCGGACATGGTGATCAAGATGAATCCGGCCGGTCGCGTGCTGATGGTATTTGGCCGGCGGAAGGAATCAGCCGACGGCGCTGAACCGTGGAAACATGTCAACCTGCCATTCCCGCACGTCGATGGCATGTTCCGCCAGCCTACTGACGTCGCGTGGGATTCGGAAGGCAACACCTACCGATGGAAAGTTCTTGCGGATGTTCTCCGTTGACGTTCCGCCCGCTCCAGGGATGAAGCCCGTGAACGGCAACACGCCGACGGGTGAGCGTCTCACGGCGATGATTGGCGCACCCAATTCGCTGTGCATCACGCCGGGGCCGAACCCGGTACTGTTTCTGGGCGAAAGCACGTTTCCCGGCCGGATCTTCGAGCTGACTTTGGACGGAAAGGTGATTGGTGTCATCGGTCGATCCGGCCGTCAGCTTAAGCAGTTCTCGGGTGCCCATGCCCTCGCTTGCCCGTCGGAGATCGAACTGTATGTCGCGGAAAGCTCAAATTGGCGCGTGCAGAAGCTCATCCTCCATCCACGGACGCAGACGACAACCGCGAGCCGTTGAAGCACTTTGGTCGAAGCAAACCTTTTAGGACCCAGGATCCGGTGGGAGTTGTGTGATGAACGCCGGTGGCCTCCACGCCGCGTCACCAAAGGTCTCGAGCACATCAGAACGATCG
>JACPZV010000292.1 GCA_016195295.1 Acidobacteriota bacterium | reverse complement strand
TTCTGATCCACAGCCCGGGCGGGTATGCCGAGGCGGCTGAGTCATTGGTTCAACAACTCCGCGGCAAGTACACGAGTGTCCGCTTCATCATTCCCTCGTTTGCGAAGAGCGCGGCGACGATGTTTGTAATGGCCGGTGACGAAATCCTAATGGACACCGATGCCGAACTCGGACCGATCGATCCGCAGATGCGGACGCAGAATGGTACGTCGCCGGCCGAGGCGATTTTGGAGCAATTCGAAAAAGCACAAGCGGAGCTACAGGTAGATGCGAGCAAGTTAGCGAGCTGGATGCCCATCCTCGCGCCGCTGGGCCCTTCTCTTCTCGTCGATTCACGTCACGCGATCGATCTTTCGAAGAATCTCGTCAAGACCTGGACGCGCAGCTACATGTTTCGAGGCGACGCTGAGGCGGACAGGAAGTCAACCGAGATCTCGGATTTCTTGGGCGGTCACGCGCAATTCAAGTCGCACGCGCGAGCAGTGAAGATTCCCGATCTCATTCAGCGAGATGTAAGAGTGACCGACATCGGAGCGAACCCACAACTCCGCGCGGCAGTAGACGAGCTTTACTGCTGTCTCGACATCTTCCTGGGAAACTCCCCCGTCTACAAGATTTTTGAAAATAGCGCCGGTGACGCTCTTCTGCGACAGCAAGCAGTACTCCAGGCGCAGTTTATCCAGGCCCAACCGGGTACCAATCCCACGCCGCCGGGCAAGAGGCGGTAGTCCCGTTTGGGATCGGCCGCGGAGGTTAGACTTCTTTCAAACGCAGCAGTTTCACAAAGCCGTCGCGGCAGGTCCTGCCCGGCGGCTATTCCTTTTCAACTGTTCTGCAGGCGAGCCGGGTCCGAAAGGACCCGGCCTACACCTCCATCTTCGGAGGAGCGCGTACATGAATTCGACGCCGCGTCATGAAATCACGCTGAAGAAGCTGGTCTATACGATGCCGGGAGTGGACGCCGTGACGGTGCGGCGCGACGTGCCGTACCGCGCGACCGAAACCGGCGCGCTCGGAATGGACATTTACTATCCGCCCGATGCCGGTTCCGAAGTTGTAGGGCGGGTCCTTTCGGACCAGCCGGGTGCCACGTCTGCAACGCTGCCGGCGGTCATCTTCGCGATTGGATTCTCCGACGTTGGCGCCAGGACGACTCTCGGGTGCATCGTCAAAGAAATGGAGTCGTACATCGGGTGGGCGCGGCTGGTGGCGGCCTCAGGGATGGTGGCGATCACGTACGAGAATCGCGAGCCGGTGGCGGATCTCCACGCCGTGCTGCAGCACGTGCGGGAACACGGCGCGGCGCTGGGCATCGATTCACGGCGGATCGGCGTGATGGGATTCTCCGGCAACGGACCGGCGACGCTGTCGACGCTCATGACCGGGAATCTCCCGCGTGTGGCGTGCGCGGTCCTGTGCTACGCGTATCTGCTGGATCTCGACGGGTTCACGGGCGTCGCCGAGGCGCAAACGCAATGGCGGTTCGCCAACCCGTGCGCGGGAATATCGGTCGACGATCTTCCGCACGATTTGCCGCTGTTCATCGCGCGAGCGGGCCAGGATCAGTTCGCCGGGCTCAACGACGCCCTCGATCGGTTCGTCGCGAAGGCGCTGGCGCGCAATCTGCCCGTCACGTTCGTCAATCACGCGACCGGCCAGCACGCGTTCGACGTCCTTGACGACAGCGCAACCACGCGCGACGTCATCAGGCAGATCTTGTCCTTCATGCGCTTTCATCTTCTCGAATCGCCTCGTCTTGGCCTTGAGGCGGTAAGATGCCGCCCATGCTCGTGCTGGCGACAGTCCTCGCGAGCTATCTGCCGGCCCGGCGTGCGGCGGCCGTGGATCCCGTGGACGCGCTCAAGGCGGAGTGACCGCCTCACTCATTAATCCTGCAACAGCGTCTTCTGGGAAATGTTCTGCGCGTGCGCGGCCGGCGATCTCGCGACGGTCACGCGTGCCGACGCCCTCACGAGGGCGATGTCGAACGCCGATGACAAGATGGTCGAGCTGCTGTGCTCGTACGGCGCCGCCAGAGCCGTTCATCTCCTGGCGTACAGCGGCGATGTCCAAACCGCCGCGGCGGTCTTCGCCGCGAATCCGGCGTTGGCCGACGACCCTGGAGCGCTGGTGAACGCCGCGGTCAATGGACATGAAGCGTTCGTCCGCTTGATGCTTCGGTACGAGCCCGGCCTCGCCAAGCGCATCTCCTTCGATGAGTACTGGGGGTCGGCGCCAAGACGCGCGAATTGACGGAGCTGTTGTTCGAGCACGGCCTGAACCCGAGCCAGCCTGACTGGCTGCGCGTCACGCCGCTGCATCACTTCGCCCGCCGGGGTGACATCGACTGCCAGCATCCTTCAGAATGCGGTTGAGGAGCCCGGTTCCAATGTTGGGTTATGTCAAGGCTGGAATCGGCGACGGCGCGCGCAGCGTGAATCAGGGGTTGGCGACCCCTTTGGCGGCCAAAAGGCGGCGGCCGTTGCCGGAGAAGATCAGATTCTTTTCCTCGGCCGTCAGCGCGGCCTGCTTCACCGACTCGATCGTCGGCCCGATCGAGGTCGTCGGACCGCTGTCGGTGCCGAAGAGAATGCGATCGGCGCCGAAGACTTTCGCGGCGAGCGCGATGCCGCGCGGGCCGCGGCCGCTCTGACCCGTGTCGAGGTACACGCTCTTGAAACGCTTCGCCGGCACCGGCGATCCCGCCTCTTCCGCCGCCATCTGAATCTGCTCGGCGACGTACGAGATGGCGCCGCCCATCATCGCGACCTGCACGGTGACATCCGGGTACGCGTCGAGAAAATCCGTCAACGCCAGCGTCACGACGCCGGTCGCCAGATGCGCCGCCGTCGCGAGCAGTGTCCGCGCCTGCGGGTTGTCGCCCGGCGTGGCGGATCCCCGGCCGCCGCCGCGCCCGCTGCCGGGCTCGGCGAGACCGAAGTACGGATTCACGGCGCCGGATTCGGGATGCTGCCCCGGAATGTCCGGACTGGCCGCGCCACGGTGCACGAAGACGTGGCTGTGGTGTCGCTGCGCGACCTCGAAGACCGGCGCGCGCGCGCGCGCGCCGGCGAGGCTGACGAAGGCGTCGAGCGGCAGCACGGCGCCGATCAACCCGAGTTCCTTGTGGGCGCGCTCCAATTCTTCCGCGGCCCAAGTGACGTTGGCCGTCGGCAGCGAGGCGAGTCCGGAGAAGCGTGCCGGATACTTCTTGACCAGCGCGGCGACGTCTTCGTTCTGCGCGCGCCAGAGCGGGCGCGCCTCCGCGGCAGGGAGCGCTGCGTCGAACGACGCGCCGACCCAGGCGAGCACCTGACGCCGCACGCCGACCTTGTCCATCTCGCGGAGGCGCGCGTCGATGTCCGTCCAGCCCGCGCCCTGCGGCGGGCGCGGTGACGTCCGCGCGGCGAGCAGTTCGACGACGTGTGGGCCTACCCAGTGCGCGTGACAATCGATGATGTTTGCGCCGGCCGGCGCGGCGCCGCCCGTTTGGCGCGCATCAACCGCCGCTTCGCCGCGAAGATCGGGCAGCGCGCTCGCCGCCATGCCGAGTGTGGTTGCCTGAAGAAACCGTCGGCGGGTCGTAGTAGTCATGCGCGGAATGTTATCAATGATCCGCCGCGGCGCGGACGCGGCGCTTTATAATTCGCGACGTAGGGCGGGTCCTTTTAGACCCGCCGATGAGCCGGGTCCGAAAGGACCCGGCCTACAAATCGATCTTGCGGCTGTAGGGCGGGTCCTTCTGGACCCGCCG
>JACPZV010000291.1 GCA_016195295.1 Acidobacteriota bacterium | reverse complement strand
TGATGGCCACGGCTTCGGCGCCAGGACCATCGTCGGCCGTCGAGAAGTCGCGACCGAGCATGGGCGTGACGCGGAGCACGGAGAACGTGTCGGCCGACACATAGAGTCCTTCGAACTGTTCGGGTGCGGAACCGTTGCGCCCCAGGCTGATGGTGCCGATCGCAAAGGCGGCCGACGGGCCGTCGAATCCCCGCGCGTCGCGGCGCCAATCCAGGTAGTCGGCAAACGAGAGGCCGGCCTCCCGGCCGCGCGCATCGACCGTCCTCATGATCGCAATGCGGTCCGGGCGCTCGAACGGGAAGTCGCGCCACAGGTCGGCATACGTGCTGATGAAGGTCGTGTTCGCCACGCCCATCGCCAGCGCGAGCGTGAGGACGGCGCCGGCCGTGGCCCACCCGTTCCTGGCGAGGCTGCGCCACGCAAATCGCAGGTCTGCCGCGAGGTCGGCCAGCGCGGGCGGGCGACGGACGTCGCGGCATTCCTCTTTCACCTGGTCGAGACCGCCGGACGTCAACCGGATCTGACGGCGCACGTCGGCTTCCGAGTTTCCCGCGCGGACGCCTTCCGCGACTTCGCGCGCGATGTGGTCGCGCAGCTCGGCGTCGAGCTCGCGTTCGAGCGCGCGCCGCCGGAGCACGCGGCGCCACAGGTTCATCGCGCTCCTCCGGCGGGCTTGAGAATCAGTTCGATCGCCTCCGTCAGCCGCAGCCAGCTGGCAGCCTCTTCCTTCAACTGCTTTCGTCCTTTTGACGTGAGGCGATAGAACTTCGACTCGCGACCGGTGTCCGACGTCTTCCAGTCCGCGGCCAGCAGCCCGCGGTTCTCGAGGCGGTGCAGCGCCGGATAGAGCGAGCCTTGCGGCACCTGCACAACGTCGCGCGAAATCAGCTGGAGGCGTTGCGCGATGGCGTAGCCGTGAATGGCCCCGGCGGCGACGATTTGAAGGATCAACAGGTCGAGCGTGCCCTGCGGGAGACTGGATCGCTCTGGCACCGTTACACCTCGGGCTTCTACCTATACCGCACTACCTGTAGAAGTGCAAGGCGTGCCCAGCCTGATAGCTCCCGCCTGGTCGCGTAGTGTAGAGTGACCCGTCCAGTCATTTCCGGGAGGACGCGAATATGGATGATCCGACTAGACGCGACATGCTGAAAGCCGGGGCCGCGGCGGCGGCGATGGCCGCGATGCCACGCGTATTTGCTCAGCAGGCGGGCAAAGGAGGAACTGGCGAGTTCTACGTAAGAGGCCCCGTTCGCATCCGCTACGAGGAGGCAGGCTCCGGTTTCCCGCTGATGCTGCTTCCCGGCGGGGGATTGAACGCGACCATCGCGTTCTTCACGGGCAACTCGCCCTTCAACGCGATCGAGGAGTTCAAGGGACAGTATCGCTGCATCACGGCGGACCTGCGCAACGCCACCACGGGCCAGTCCACCGGCCCGGTCGAGGTCGATCGGCCGTGGGAGTCCTACGCCGACGACCAACTCGGCCTGATGGATCATCTGGGCATCGAGAGGTTCTGTGTGATGGGGTTCTGCATCGGCGGCCCGTTCATCTGGAGTCTCCTGAAGCGCGCGCCCCATCGTGTTGTCGCGGCGGTGCTGGCGCAGCCCGTCGGGTGGCGGCCGGAGATGCGCGACCCGAAGTACCCAGGCGTATTCTGGAAGACCTGGGGTCCGGCACTGACTGCCCAGCGGCCCGAGATCACGATGCCGACGGTCGACAAATTCGTGACCAGGATGTTCGAGACCGACCCCGACTTCGTCTTCACCGTGACACGGGATTTCGTGCGTGGTTGCCACACCCCGATTCTGGTCCTGCCGGACGATGCCCCGGCCCACCCGTACGCCGTCGCCATGGAGAGCGCGATGCTCGCGCCGAACGCCGAAGTGAGCCTGTTCCCCTGGAAAGAACCCAAAGAGCGGATTCCCCTGGCGGTGCGCCAAATCCATTCTTTCCTCAAGGCGCATCGGCCTGCGTAGTCGCCGGAGGCGATCACAAGCTGAGACATTAAATTCAGCCGTTCGACTTCGTAGTTCTGCCATCAGGTGAACCGCAAATCTTTCGGAGGACACTTTATGGGAGTGCGGGCTCGGCGTTATTGTGCCGCGGGAATTGCCTTGCTTCTCGCGACGACCGTCGTGAGTCCTCCGGCGGAGGCCCAGCGCCGGTACGGTGGAGGGGAGCAGGATCCGCAGCCTCAGAAAGCGACGCTGGCCATCGTCGGCGGCATGCTGATCGACGGCCACGAGGGGCGGCCGGTGCCGCACTCGTTGATCTTGATCGATGGCAGTCGCATTGTGGCCGTCGGCACGCGAGATACGCTGAAGGTGCCGCCGGGTACCAGGGTCCTGGACGCCTCAGGCATGACCGTGATGCCCGGTCTGATCGATGTCCACGTGCACATGGACACCCTCGGACACACCGACTATCAGCATTGGCACCAGACGTATCGAAGCCGGCTCCAGGAAATCTACGACGTCGCCTCCCGTCAGCTGCTCACCTACGGCGTGACGACGGCGGTCGATCTCGGCGGATATACTCCCGAGATCCAAAACTTCAAAAAGAGAATCGCTGCCGGGCAGGTCGTGGCGCCGCGGCTGAAATTCGCGATGGGCTTCATCTCGAACTACGCGGACAGCTTCATTCCGACGTGGCACCGTGGATACCAGACCGTCAACGTGCATACCGTCGATGACGCGAGAGCGGCGGCGTTGAAATGGATCGAGGCGGGTGCGGACGTGCTCAAGGCCTACGACGGTCTGACCGGTGATCAGGTGACGGTGATTGCCGAAGAGGCCCGCAAGAAGGGGCTGTGGGTCACCGGACATGTCAGCAACCCTGAAAACGCGATCGCGCGCGTCCAAGCCGGACAGGACGCCATCGAGCACACGGGAGGGCTCTCGTATGGTTCGACGGTGCCGCCCGAGTTGATTCGCGTCCTCCTCCAGCGGAGAACAATCATCGTACCGACGATGCTGATCTCCACGGTCCAATTGGACGCCGTCGACTGGCCCGAATTCTGGACCGACAACCAGAGGGCCACGTCCACCACGCCGCCGGACATCTGGGCGGATATCCGTGCGTCCCTCGAACATCCGGAACGGGTGCTCACCAATCTCGGGGGGTTCGTGCGGCGCGACAGCGTGGAACGTTCGAGAGCGATCTTCAAGCAGCTCAGAGAGGCCGGGATCCCGATGCTGATCGGAACCGACTCGTCCACGCCGTTAAATTTGAAGACCGATGCGGTCTGGCGGGAGATGGAACAGTTCGTCCTCAACGGCGTGCCGCCGATGGAGGTCATCGGGCTGGCGACCCGCCGGAACGCCGAGTACATCAAGATGGGGCCGGATCTCGGCACCGTCACGCGCGGGAAGTTCGCGGACATCATCATCGTCGACGGGAACCCTCTTGCGAATATCCGCGATCTCCGAAACGTCGTTGCCGTCGTGAAGGACGGCAAGATCTACCGGGAGCCCACCGTGTCGCCGACTGCGACGTCGAATGCTGCCACTGTTGCCAAGAACCCCCGCTGACGCGAGGCTGCGATGATGGGATGGACGATAGGAAGCATTAGAGTGGGGCGACAATCCCGTGAGGCGGCCGCCCCGGTCACGAGATGTACCGGAGTCGGAACACGGATCAATCGACTGGCTTTGGTCGCATAATAGGGCGCTGTCGCCGCCGTTGCGGCCATGTGAGGATGGGGGGAATCGAATGAGTCGAACCGCTGGCGCCGTTGCCGTGCTGTCATCGTGCCTCGGGACCTGCCTGGTCGTCGCGACGCTCGGCGCGCAAACCCCGGCACGCGCGACATCCGCCACATGGGACGCGAAGGCGGCCGCGGCGTACCTCGACGGCCGCCAGACGTGGTGGCAGAGCTGGCCCAATGCCGCGCGCGATCACGACACGTTCTGCGTGTCGTGTCACACGGCGGCGCCGTACGCGATCGCGCGTCCTTCGCTGAGGAGCGCGCTGTCGGAAAGCGGACCGTCGGACGCCGAGCGCAAACTCGTCGAGAACGTGACCAAACGCGTGCGGATGTGGCGCGAGGTCGAGCCGTTTTATCCCGATCAGTTGCGCGGCCTGCCGAAGACCAGCGAGTCGCGTGGCACCGAAGCGATTCTGAACGCGCTGATTCTCGCCAGCCGCGACGCGCACGCCGGCGCGCTCAGCGACGATGGACGGAAGGCGTTCGAGAATCTGTGGGCACTGCAATTCAAGACGGGCGAGCAGACGGGCGCATGGGCGTGGCTCAACTTCCACTACGAGCCGTGGGAATCCGGAGACGCGCCCTACTTCGGCGCCTCGCTCGCGGCCGTGGCGATCGGCATGGCGCCGGGCGGTTACGCGTCCAGCCCCGATCTCCAGGATCGTCTCAAGGGCCAGCGCGAGTACCTGCATCGCGGCGCGGAGACGCCGCACCTGTTCAATCGCGCGATGATTCTGTGGGCGTCGTCGAAGCTGCCGGGCGTGCTGTCGGCCAGCGAACGCCAGACGGCGATCGATGCGCTGGTCGCGAAGCAACAAGCCGACGGCGGCTGGAGCACGGCGTCGCTTGCCGCGTACAAGCGCATCGATGGCAGCGCGCTCGACACCGCGAGCGATGGCTACGCGACCGGCTTGATCGCATTCGTGCTGCAGGAGGCGGGCGTCTCACGCTCGCAGGCCGCAGTGGCGCGAGGGCTCGCCTGGCTCGGTCAACATCAGGATCGCGCGGACGGTCGATGGTCCGCTTCGTCTCTGAACAAGCAGCGAGATCCCGCTTCGGACGCCGGAAAGTTCATGAGCGACGCCGCGACGGCGTTTGCCGTCCTGGCGCTGACAGAAAGGCAGGAGAGTCATGAGTCGCGCTGACGTCACGCCTTCACGCCGCGCGGTGCTCGTTGTGGCGTGCGTGATGCTCTCGGCCGCGGTCGTGATCGGCCAGTCGGGCGCGACCAACGGCGAGTGGCCCACTTACGGCGGCGATCTCGGGCACACGCGCTATTCGTCGCTCGCGCAGATCGACGCCACGAATTTCAACAAGCTTGAAGTCGCGTGGCGGTTCAAGAGCGGCAGCCTTGGTCCGCGTCCCGAGGATCAATTCGAATCCACGCCGCTGATGGCGAAGGGCGTG
>JACPZV010000200.1 GCA_016195295.1 Acidobacteriota bacterium | reverse complement strand
CTCGACATCATCCACAAGCGCACGGGGCTGTGACGAGGTGAGGAGTTGCTATGGTCGGCGCGCGAGCAGCACGACGACGCTCCGCGAGTTGATCACGTAGCGATCCGGCGGATCGAGGCGCACTTCCCGGCCGGGCTCCGCGAAATCCTCGCCGCTCGGCAGACTCGTGTCGACGGCGCGATGCCAGGCATGGCCGGACGGGAGCGGCGGCAACGCAGCCCATTGCGGCTCGAAGTGGCCGTTGAGGATGAAGAACAAGCGGTCCACGCCCGGATCGGATCCGTCCTCGCTGGCGTCGAGCTGGTAGCACAGCGTGCGCGCTTCGGCATCCTGCCATCGCGGATATCCCAAGTCCGGCGAGAACCACGTCAGGTCGGGCACGGCGTCATCGTCCAGATCCTCGCCGAGGAAGAATTTTCGGCGCTGCAGCACGGGGAAGCGGCGCGTGAACGCGATCGCCTTGCGGAAGAAGGCGACGAGGTCCTGGTGTCGCGACGCCAGGGTCCAGTCGAACCAGCTGATCTCGTTGTCCTGGCAGTAGGCGTTGTTGTTGCCGCGCTGCGTGCGCGCGAACTCGTCGCCGCCCAGAATCATGGGCGTCCCCGACGCGAACAGCAGCATGCAGGCGAAGTTTTTCGTCAGCTGACGGCGGAGGGCGAGCACGCCCGGATCGCCGGTGTCGCCTTCCACGCCGCAGTTCCATGAATGGTTGTCGCTCGATCCGTCCTGATTCTGTTCGCCGTTCGCCTCGTTGTGCTTTTCGTTGTAGGACACCAGATCGCAGAGCGTGAACCCGTCGTGGCAGGTGACGAAATTGACGCTGTTGTAGGCCGAGCGGCCGTCCTCGCCGTACAAATCGGCCGAGCCCGTGAGGCGCCAGCCGAGATCGGCCAGCTGGCCGGCATCGCCCTTCCCGAAGCGCCGGATGGTGTCGCGGAATCTCCCGTTCCATTCGGACCAATCCACGGGAAAATTTCCGACCTGATACGTCCCGAGATCCCAGGGCTCCGCGATCAGGATGGCACGAGTGAGGACGGGATCCTGCGACACCGCGTCGAAGAAGGCAGACGAGGAGCGGAAGGCACCGCCCTCCGAGCGCCCGAGGATCGACGCGAGGTCGAAGCGAAAGCCGTCCACGTGCATGACGTCGATCCAGTAGCGCAGCGAGTCCATCACGAGCCGGATCGACGCGCGGCTCTCGAGGTTCAGGCTGTTGCCGCAGCCCGAGTAGTTCTGGTAGTAGCGCCGCGGCGCATCGGGAGGTCCCGTCAGGCTGTAGTAGGCGAGGTTGTCCACACCCCGAAAGCTGAGCGTGGGTCCCATCTCGCTGCCCTCGGCGCTGTGGTTGTAGACGACGTCAAGGATGATCTTGAGGCCCGCCTTGCGCAGCTCGCGCACCATCGTCTTGAACTCCGCGACCTGGCAGCCCGGCGTGCGCCTCGTGCTGTAGGACACCTCGGGGGCGAAAAAACCGATCGAGTTATAGCCCCAGTAGTTCGTCAGACCCTTCTCGATCAGAAAGTCGTCCACGTAGTGCTCGTGGACGGGCAGCAGCTCCACGGTATTGATGCCGAGCCGGGTCAAGTGCGGAATCTTCTCGATGAATCCAAGATAGGTTCCCGGGAACTCGACGCCAGACGAGGCGTGCGCGGTGAACCCTTTCACGTGGACCTCGTAGATGACCAACTGCTCCATCGCGAGGTCGGGCGAAGTCGCGCCCTGCCAGTCGAACGTGTCGTCGACGACGATGGCCTTCGGGACGATGGCCGTGTTGTCGCGGGGGTCTGGAACGAGATCGCCCGCAGCCGGGCGCGGATCGTACGCGAGCAGCAGGTTGTCGACGTTGCGGAACTTTCCGGTGACCGCCTTCGCGTACGGGTCCAGGAGCAGCTTCGCGTCGTTGAAGCGAAGTCCCCACTCCGGACGGTACTCGCCGCGAACCTTGTACCCATAGAGCTGCCCCGCCTGCAGTCCTCTGACGAGCGCGTGCCAGATGAACTTGTCGCGCTCGTCGAGTCGAATGCTGTCGGTGGGCGCTCCGTTCGGTTCGTCGAACAGCAGGAGGAACACCTCCGCGGCGTGCTCCGAGTAGAGCGCGAAGTTCACGCCGTCGGGGGTGAGCGTCGCGCCAAGCGGGGCGTTCGCACCCTTTTCGATCGTCCTCGTCGTGCGATGCTCGAGTGCGTGGACCATTGTGCCTCGCATCATTGTCTCCTTTTGGCCTCCTTGGCTGGCATATACTGCGCGGCGATCGTGCCACTCGAACCCGGAACACAGGTCGGCTTCGTGAAAGGAGTTGTCATCATGCGTGTTCTCGGTCGTTGTTTCGTTCTCTTCGCGGCGTTCTTCCTCGTGACGACCGTGGTCCTGTCAGGTTGCGCCTCGCCCGCGGACACGCTTGCAACGGCTGCCGCGCCAGCGGCGGCGCAGGCCGAAAAAGGCGGGCAGGAAGAATTCGGACCGTACGAGCTGGTGGCGAACTGGCCGCAGCCGTTGCCGGACGGCCCCGACGGCGTCAAGCACGACGGCTGGACGTGGGGATCGGTGGGCGCCGTGTATGCCGAGACGCCCGACCGCATCTGGATCGCGCAGCGCGGCGAGTTGCCGCTGCCTCCGACCGCGAAGCCCTGGACGCCGTACTCCATGCTTACCCCCTCGCGCGGCAACGCGACCGGCAACGACGATGGGCTGGGCGCCACGTGCGAGCCGGCGGAGAAGCGCGGGTGGGAACGGCGCTATCACCACGTCATCTTCGTGGTGGACCGCAACGGCAAGATGGTCCAGTGGTGGCCGCAGCACGACAAGCTGTTCGAGATGCGGTGCGGCCGCGGGCCGCACAAGATCAAGATGAACCCGTACGATCCCGAGAAGCACGTCTGGGTGTTCGACGACCAGCTGCACGTGATCCACAAGTTCACCTACGACGGCAAGCTGGTGATGACGCTCGGCACGAAGGGCCAGCGGGGGCGCGACGGGGTACGGCTCTTCGACCGGCCGACCGACATCGACTGGTTGCCCGACGGCACGTTCTTCATCAGCGACGGGTACGGCGGCACGCGCGTCGCGAAGTTCGACAAGGACGGCAAGTTCCTGATGGACTGGGGCACGCCGCCGAAGGATCCGAAGAATCCGGGTCCCAACGAATTCAACACGGTCCACAGCATCCAGATCAGCAAGGACCGCCGTCTGTTCGTTGTCGATCGCGGTCACCGGCGGATTCAGGTCTTCGACGAGAACGGCAGGTTCCTCGACATGTGGTCGACCGGCGTGCGGTCGTCGCCCTACGCGCACTTGATCACAACGGACCAGTTCCTCTGGGTGTCGGACGGCGGGACGAACCGCATCGTCAAGTACGACCTCAACGGGAAATATCTCTACGGCTGGGGCGGGCCGGGCGGACAGCCGGGTCAGTTCAACGGCCCGCATTCGATCACGACCGATCAGGACGGCAACTTGTACCTTGCCGAGGTGTTCAACGGCCGCGTGCAGAAATTCCGGCCGAAGCCGAACGCGGATCCCGCGAAGGTGGTGGGACAGCAGGCGCGATATCCGGTGAAGACGACAAGCTGAGATCGCTCGCTGGCGGACGTAGGGCGACGCTCGGCTGAAAGCCTCGCGCTACGAGAACACAACGCGTCAACGGAAAGCTGAGGCTGATATGAAGAAGACGCTCTACGGGCTCGTCGTTGTGCTGTGCTCGTTCGTCGGGCTGGTCGCGCAGGGCGGTCCAGATCCGACGTGCAACATGTGCCCGGCGACCTACATCAACAGCGACGAGGTTCAGTCCTACGTCAAGAAGGCCATTGCGGAGCGGCTAACCGATCAGCAGGTCCGCGACGTCGAGATCGGGAAGAGCCACATCGGGATCGGCGTCGTCTATCGCGGCAAGCTGGCGGCGCCCGCGCCGGAGTCGGTCGCCGAACACGACCTGGTCAGCGAGGTGTATCACGTGATCGAAGGATCCGCGACGCTCGTGACCGGCCCGGATCTCGTCGGCAAGAAGCGTCGTCCGGCGGATCTCGAGACGGTTCGCCTCTTCAACGGTCCTGGCAACAATTCATCGTCGATTCGAAATGGCGTGACGCATCAACTCAAGGCCGGCGATGTGATCGTGATTCCCGCGGGCACCGGCCACTGGTTCACGAGGATCGACGATCACATCACGTATCTGATGGTGCGCATCGATCCGGACAAAGTGACGCCGATCAAGGACGAAGCCGCGTCGAAAGCGTACCTGGCGAAGCCCGCGCGACCGTAGCGCGAGGCAATCTGTAGGCCGGGCCCTTCCGGACCCGGTGATCTGTAGGCCGGGTCCTTCTGGACCCGGTGATCTGTAGGCCGGGTCCTTCTGGACCCGGTGATCTGTAGGCCGGGTCCTTCTGGACCCGGCTCCGTGGCGGGTCCAAAAGGACCCGCCCTGCGCTTCTTCGGCCCCGCCTTGGCGGCATCAAGGCCTCAGCGCCCAGTCGTAGTGTTCGGCGGCGTGCTTCAGCAGGTCCGCCACATCTTCGGCGAGCACGTAGCCGCGCGCGACGAGATCGAGTGTCGCGGCGGCGAACTTGCCGACGTACTCGTCGCGATTGCGATAGCGCTCTTCGATGGACGGCCGCGGGTCGTGCCCGCGCTCGCGATCGGCGCGCGTGCGCGCGAACGGAATGTACGATCCGATTTCGCCCGCCAGCCGATCCGGCGATCCGATGGACGCATCGCGATAGTTCCAGCCTGCCTGCGTCGCCAGCGGCACGGCGATGTCCGGCAATCTGATTCCCGATCGCACGTTGCCATCCGCATCAACGGCCGGCACCTTGACGACGAACGGCCTGCCGACTTCCGGCGGTTCGACGCTGACGATGCCCTTGTTCCAGTCGGGCCCGAAGTTGAGATGGAAGGCGCGCAGCGGTTGCTGCGGCAGCTGGTAGCCGGGAATCGCCGGCCAGCCGGCTTGGTCGGGCGTCGTCAGTGTGCCGTCGGCGATCTTCGGGTATGTGCTCGGCGGCGGGGCGACGTCGTCGACGACCCAGCGATCGAGCGCGCGGAACAACGCGCGAACGGCAGGCGAGTAGTTGAGCGGATTGAGCACGGCGCGACCGACAAGATCGCCGCTGCGATTCGACGCCGGCGGGAATGGACCCGGCCCGTGCGGCGCCGACGCGATCATGTAGACGCGCGTGTTCGCCGGCAGATCGGCGTCCTTCATGCCGGTGGGATCCATGTGCACGAGCGAGCCGGCGCGATTGAAATACTCCGAGTTCGTCAACAGATGGAAGACTTTCGGCGCGGTGCCGGTTCGCTCCGCGCGCGCGAGCAGGCTGTCGACGAGGCCGGTCTCCGGATCGGTTTCGGGTCCGTCGGTGAAGGGAAACAAATCGACGGGAAAAAGAATATTGAAGTACTGCAGCGCGTCGCGCGACGCTTGTCCGAAGCGGTGATTGAACGATCCACGACCCGAGCCGCCGACTTGATCGAACACGCCGTCGAACACCCGTCGTCCTGATTCGTCTTCGTTGAATCCCTGGTAGAGGAAGTGGCGCAGGTAGCGTCCGCTCTGCGACACGCCCCAGCCAATCGCGTAGCGGAGCCCTGGCGTCGGGTTGTCGGCAGACGAGTCGTACTTGAGGAAGCTGATGAGATCGCGCGCGCCAGACAGGCCGACGCCGACGACTTTTGGATCGGCGGCGCGATAGACGACGTCGTAGATGCGGCCGGGTTCGAAGCCGCCATCGAGAGTGACAATGCCTCCAGCGCCGCCGTCGACGAAGCGCCACTTCGAGCGCGGAATCAATTGGCCGCGCGCGGTCGGTTCATCGCGCACCGTCATCACGTTCTCGGGACTGTTGGGATCGATTGGGGCGTACGCCTTGTGATTGCGATCGGCGACCGGGGCAGTGACGGCCGCCGCGTTCAGGATGAAGTTCCCGCGCACGAGGCCAGTGATCTGTTTGCCGTTGTCGGTCGTCCCTCGACCTGCCTCGGGACGCCCCTGAGGCTCTCGAAGGGTCGCGATCGGCATCTGCATCCGCATCACGCCGGCGCGTTCAGGCACGTCCCATTGCCAGCCCATCCACAGCAGCGTGAAGCCCTGGCGCATCAGCGCGCCGTCGCCGAACTCTGCCTCGGTCGTCGGATCGGGTGAGCCGCTCGCTTTTTGAAAGGTCACGAGCATCGACTTGCCGCCGCGGTTGCCGACCTCGTAGAAGAGGCGGCCGTTGCCCTTGCGCGGGTCGACCGGCTTCAGCATGTAGAAGTCGGCGCTCGCCTCGACCTCGCCGCGCGCGTCGCGCG
>JACPZV010000199.1 GCA_016195295.1 Acidobacteriota bacterium | reverse complement strand
GGCATCAGGGGACGTCGCCAGCGTCCACGCGAGCGCCGCCAGCGGTTCCAGCAGATCCGGATTGGCGTCGAGCGCCAGCCGGTACTCCGCGATCGCTTCGCGCGGCCGGCCTTCGGCGGACAATATGCCTCCGAGATTGGCGTGCGCGACCGCATTCCCGGGCTGGAGCTGCAGCGCCAGTCGAAGCTCGGCTGTCGCTTCGTCGTAGCGCCGAAGCAGGCGAAGACTCGCGCCGAGATTGACGCGGGCGGCGACGAAGTCGGGCCGGCGTTGCACCGCGCGACGAAGGTGCTCGACAGCCTCAGGCACCCGGTCGAGTCGGACGAACGCCGTCGCGAGGTTGTAGTGCGCCGACACGAAGCCGGGGTCGAGACGAAGCGCCTCGGTCAGGTGCGCCACCGCCCGGTCTGTGTTCTGAAGGCTCAGAAAGATCGCAGCCGCCGCGTCGTGCAGCCTGGCATTCCCCGGGTCGGCTTCCAGCAGTGTCTCGTACCCGGTCGCGTCCTCCGCCAGGACTTTCGGCCCGAAGTCGGTCGCGAGCCGCTGGCGGTCGGCGGTCGTGTGCGGAAGAACCTGGATCCACAGGTCGCCCATTTCGTCGGCGCTGTTCTGACCCCAACGAATCCGCTTCGGCGGACGATCCGGATTCCGTCGGTTGTCCGCGGAGTTGTCGTAGGTGTATTGCATCGAGAGCGTCGTCCCCCTCGGCAGGAGGAACGGGTCCGTGTAGCGATAGACGTCCTGCCAGTTGAAGTCCCAATCCCTGATGTAGATGAGCCACTTCGTCGTGCCGTCGGGCAGCGTGGCGAGGCCTTTGATCTCTCTCGCCCGGAAGTGCGCGTGCGGCTGAACTCCGTAGACATCCACATCGACCGGCAGCGTATAGCGATCCTCGATGGTGTAGTTGGCCATGCCGGGTGCGATGTCGATGTTCTGGCGGCCGAGCCTCAACATGAGCGGCGTGCGCGTCGCCGGCGTGTCTGTAAAGAAGAAGCCCACACTCGGCTGAACGACTTCGGATGAGTCGCCGGGGTGCAGGTGCAGTTGCAGCACGAGATCGCTGTTCGGCTGGAGCCGCCAGGACATGTCGGCCGGGAGCAGGGGCGGAAGCTGGCCCGGCGTCCAGCCGAGAAAATGGCCGTCGGGAAAGCTTCCCGCCATGATGCGGCCATCGAAGCCAGGCTCGGCGTCCGCCTCGTCAAGCATGCGCGAGGCCGATGTCGGGTCGATGCGCATGTTGGCGTGGTGAACGACGCGCGCATTGCCGGGACGAAACTCGATGCCGCGGACGTATCGAGCCCTCGTCAGCGGGATGGGGATGACGAAGTTCCGAAGCACGTCGAGCCCGCCGGCTGCGAGCGCGTACGCATCGGCCAGCTTGACCACGAGGTCCGGTTGTCCCAAACGCCACCCGTCAGCAAACTGCGGCGTCGACGGCAGATCGGAGCGATCGCCTTCGACCGCGCCTTCATCGACCCACTGCTGAATGGTTGCGATTTGTCGCTCGCTCAGCCTTCGACTGCCCGCGAATTCTCCGAAGCCTGGCTCGGGCTTCCAGGGCGGCATGGTGCGACTGCCGGTGGCCCGGGCAATGGCCCTCGCCCGCGGCCGCGCATCGCCATAGCTCAGCAGGCTGAACGGCCCAATCTCGCCAGGGCGGTGACAGGAAGCGCACTGCTCGAACAGGATCGGCGCGATGTCCTTCGCGAATGTGACGCGTGACTGCGCGGCAGCAGGAGCGGGCAGACCGAGGGCACACACGGCGGCGAGCAACCGCGCCGCCACCGCAATCGACGTTCGTGTTCTCTCGGTGCTGGGCACCCCGTAGTGTCCCACATCCTTACCCGGCCTCGGCGAGCGTCAGGGCGAAGCCGTCCTCCGTCCATTGATCGGCGGCGCTGAAGCCCGCGCGATCGAGCATCGCGACGATGTCGCCCGGACGGTACTTGTACGAGCTTTCCGTCCAGATCGTCTCGCCGGCTTCGAAGATGATGTCGAGTCGAGCGTCGGGGACTCTGACCCGCTGACGCCGCGCGCTGACCAGGTGCATCTCGATCCGCGACGCCTCCGCGTTCCACACCGCGCGATGCGCGAAGCCGTTCACGTCGAAATCGGCGCCGAGCTCGCGATTCGCGCGGACGAGCAGGTTGCGATTGAACGCCGCGGTCACGCCCAGCGGATCGTCGTAGGCGAGCAGCAGGTCGCGTTCGGCCTTGACGAGGTCCGCGCCGATCAGCAGCGAGTCCCGCGTCGCCAGCGCGGCGCGGATGGTTCTGAGAAATGCGTCCGAGTCGGGCGGATCGAAGTTGCCGATGTTCGATCCGAGCAGGAGCACCAGCGTTCGCCCATCGGACCGACCGTGGCGCGCGACCTCGGCGAGCCCGGTTTCATACATGGCCTGATGGGGCACGACGACCACTTCGGGGCGATCGTCCATGGCGTGCGTCGCCGCGTCCAGCGCGTCGGGCGACACGTCGATCAGATGCACGGTCAGTGCGCGGGACGCGTCGGCGCCGAGCAGCGTCATCAACTTCCCGCCATCACCCGGCCCAAGCTCGACGAGCGTCGAGAGCGGACTCACGCGCGCGAGAATGTCGTGCGCGTGCATGCTCAGCAGGCGCTGCTCGGTTCGCGTAATCGGGTACCACGGGAGACGGCAGATCGCCTCGAACAGCGCGGATCCCAGCTCGTCGTAGAAGTACCGCGACGGAAGCTGACGGGGCGTCTGCGACAGGTAGTACTCGACGTCTTCCGCGAACTGCCTACGGTCGGCCTGAGCCGTCTTTGACGCAACGGAATGTCGCATAAACATACGGATACCGCCCACGGAACCAATTTCGAAAGCTCGGACGCACGAGCTCCCGCGCCGTCACGGGCGACGCCCCCTTCATGACGAAATGTTCGCCGTCGAAAAAGTCCGCCGAGTACTCGGGGTACGACGCCATGACGCGGAACCCCGGAAACGGCGCGAACGGCGTGCTCGTCCATTCCCAGCCGTTGCCCACGAGGTCCTCGACGCCCCACGCGCTTGCCCCCGCCGGGTGACTGCCCGCCGGGTGCGGATCCCAGCTGGCGAAGTCGAACACGCCAGTGCGTGCAGACGGGCCGTCCGATCCCCACGGATACCGGCGTTCTCCCTCCGGTGAACCGTAGGCTGCGCGCTGAAACTCCGCTTCGGTCGGCAGGCGCACACCGCTCCATCGCGCGAACGCCGAGGCCTCCGCGAGGCTGACGTAGACCGGCCACGAGAGCGGCAGCGGCATCGACTCGAACATGCCGCGCCAACGCCAGGCGTTGCCTTCGCGCTCCCAGAACAACGGATGTCCGACGCCTTCTTTCTGTACCCACTGCCAGTCGTTCGCGCTCCACCATCGTTTATCGCGATAGCCGCCGGCTTCCACGAAGTCCTGGAATCGGCCGTTGGTCACGTCGTGGCGTTCGATCGCGAAGGGACGCACCTCGACGGACAACGCAGGGAACTCGTTGTCCCATCCAAACGGAATCGCGCCGGGGTCCACGCCGAGCGTGACGCCGCCGCCCGGGACGTTCATCCATTCCACGCGCGGCGAGGCGCCTTCAGCGCGAGCGTCGTAGCCGCCGGGCTTCTTCTTTTGCGTGAACGGCAGGCGATGCCACATGTAGAGCAGCGTCTCCTGGTGCATCGCCTCGTGCTCGAGAATGCTGAAGACGGCCTCGGCGCGATGCAGGAGTGGATGTCCCGGCCGCTCGAGGTCGGCGTTCATCAGCGCATCGATGACGCGCCGGTCCGCCTCGTCTGCAAAGGCGCGGACGACGTCGCGGGAAGGCCATCGTGAGTCGTGGCCCGTGGATCCCTGGTCGCTCGCGGACTCGTGCGGGTCGATCCCGCGCGCGAAAAGCCTTTCGAGCTTCTCGTCGATGTGCGGACCGCCCAATGCGTTTTTCACGAGCGTGTTGAAGCTGAATCCCGGCAGGTGGCCTTCGTAGAACACGATCGGATGCCGCAGCGCGATCGGCTGGCTGTAGTACGCCTCGTCTTTGATCAGACTGAATAAGCCCCGGGACCGCTCGCGGTTCCGGCGATACCAGTCCAGCCACGCCGCTCGCGCCGGCGACATCATTTCCTGATCTTCAATGCGTCGGCGAGAAACTGCCGCGCTTCGGTGGATTCCGGCTGCACGGGATTGGCTCAGAACGTCGGAGGCGTGTTGACCCAGAGAAGGACCGCTTCCTCGCTCGATGGGTTGTACCATCGGTGCCCGACCGTGCTCTCAAACCAGAAGCTGTCACCTTGGTTGAGAGTGTGGCATTGGAGTTCGTCGAGCCAGATCTCCAGGCTACCGGACATCATGTAGATGAATTCTTCGCCCTGATGTGAGTACGATCCATCGCTGCCCGCGCCAGGCTGGACGCGAAAGAGCTGGGTTTCGAGTTGTCGCGCGCCAACTGACAAGAGCTCCATTCTGACGCCGGACTGTGTCTGAATGGCACGTCGATCGCGCGGCCGGACCAAGTGGTTCGATTGTTTCGGCAGGTCGAAGAACTCGAGCGTGGTCGTTCCGTATGCGACAGCGAGACGGTGAAGCGTGGCCACGGATGGGTTGGCACGAGACAGCTCGATCGCGCTCAGGAACCCAGCGGAGATCTTCGCCTTCTTCGCGGCTTGCACGACGCCGAGGCCGGTGCGCTTGCGGAAACGACGCAGCTTGGGTCCGAGATCAGTCGGTCGCGAACCGTTGGTGGACTTCGCCTTGACGGTTTTGCCGAGCACCTGCCGGATGCCGGGGAGGTTGAGCTGTTTGACGTCGCGGAGATACTTAATCCGCTTGAGCACCTCGAGAAGCTCGGGGCTGTACAGCCGATATCGACCGTTGCTGCGGGCCGGCGTGATGAGGCCGACGTTCTCCCACAGCCGGAGCGTCGAGGGGCTGACCCCGAGAATGCCGGCGGTCTCGCTGACGGTGAGCAGGCCGACCCGAGACGCGCGACCTCGCGCGCTTGGTTGTGTGCCTTTCATGGGACCGTGTGCATAGTACTCCAGACAATTGGAAACTTTCCGCAGACGTGTTGACAACCATATATGTTTCTAGTAGAACGACCGCGCCGCCTTCGACCGCGGTCGCAGCTCCGGAAGGGATTCACGGATGGGCCTGATCAGGATTCGCACGGAGATCCCGGGACCGAAATCGCGCGCGCTCATGCGGCGCCGCGACGCCGCGGTGCCGCGGGGCCTGGCGCATTCGGTGCCCGTGTTTGCCGCGTCGGCCGACGGCGTGTGCGTCACCGATGTGGACGGCAACGTCTACCTCGATTTCGCCGGCGGGATTGGAGTAATGAACGTCGGGCACGGCGCGCCGTCGGTCATTGCGGCCCTTCGGGAACAGGCCGAACGGTTTGCGCACGTTGGCTTCGCCGTGCTGCCCTACGAATCGTACATCTCGCTCGCCGAGCGGCTGGCTGCGCTCTCGCCGGGCGCGTTTCCGAAGAAAACGCTGTTCGTCAACAGCGGAGCCGAGGCGATCGAGAACGCCATCAAGATCGCCCGCCACGCGACCGGCCGGCCCGGCGTGCTGTGCTTCGAGGATGGCTTCCACGGGCGAACCCTCCTGGCGCTGTCGGTGACCAGCAAGGTGGCGCCGTACAAGCTGGGATTCGGGCCTTTCGTCTCCGACGTGCTGCGCGTGCCCTACGCGTACTGCTATCGGTGCGCGTACCGTGCTGAGTATCCTTCCTGCGAGTTCACGTGCGTCGATCAGATTGAGGATCAGTTCAAGCGTCACGCCGATCCGCGAACCATTGCCGCCGTCGTCGTGGAGCCGGTTCTTGGCGAAGGCGGATTCGTGGTTCCGCCGCGCGGCTATTTGTCCCGTCTGGCGGCGCTCTGCCGCCGGCACGGGATCATCCTCATCGTCGACGAAGTGCAAACTGGTTTCGGCCGAACGGGTCGTCTCTTCGCCTGTGAGCACGACGACGTCGAGCCCGATTTGCTGGTGACCGCCAAATCGCTTGCCGCCGGCATGCCGCTCGCGGCGGTCATCGGTCGCGCCGAGTTGATGGACGGTCCCGTCGAAGGCGGCCTTGGGGGAACTTACGGGGGGAACCCGCTCGCCTGTGCCGCCGCGCACGCCGTGCTGGACCTTTTCGAGTCCGGCGAACTGCTTCGTCGCAGCGAAGCCATCGGTTCGCGGATCGAGGCGCACGCTCGCCTCTGGGCAAGAGACTGTCCGCTCGTGGGTGACATCCGGCGGCGCGGCGCCATGGTCGGCGTCGAGCTCGTGACGAATCACGACACGCGCGCGCCGGCGAAGCACGAAACCGAGGCGATCGTCCGTCTGGCCTGTGAACGCGGAGTGATTCTGATTGCGGCCGGCACGTACGGAAACGTCGTACGGTTTCTCACACCGCTCACGATCTCAGACGATGAGCTCGACGAGGGGCTCAAAGTCCTCTCCGCGTGCTTCGTTGCTGCGACGTCACAGCTTGCGGCGCGCTGAACAACTGGTCGCACAAGCGACGCTCGGTCATCGGTTGCCGTTCGTTGCCGGTTTCGTCTCAGCGAGCGCCAGGGCCACGAGCTCGGCGGGATGATCCTTCGCGCCGATTGGCACGACGATGTATTGCTTGCCTTTGTGCATGTAGGTCATCGGCGCACCCGTGGTGCCGGAGGGCAGTTCGGTCTCCCAGATGACCTTGCCCGTGGCTTTGTCGTACGCGCGGAACTTCTTCCCCCATCCCCACGATACCTGCGGTGTTCCGATGACGGCATCGCTGCCTTCACCGATGAACAGCAGCGTCTTGGTCACCAGCGGAGCCGGACGATTGGGCACGCCGAGCGGCGGCAGGTGCAAGTCCTTCAAGAGCGGGTGTTCGCGTGGGCCGTCGCCATTCGCCGCCATCCACACCTGATCGCCGGAATTCAGATTGAATGCCGTGATCCGCCCGTACGGCGGCTTCAGAAGCGGCAACCCCTGCACCTGCGGGCCCAGTCCCTGAACGAAGCCCGGAGCGTTCGTTTGCTGGTTGCCGACGGCGCCCGCGTAGTCCATCGTCGCGGTGGCATTGCCTTTCGTGCTCGCGACCGCGCGCACGCCCGGCAGTGTGAGTGACACGGCGTAGTACATCCCTGTCTCGGGATCGAACGCGCCGGTGTGCCAGTTGCCGGCGCCCCATGCCCCGGGATTCGTGAAGGTGCCTCTCTTTCCGCCGGGCTCGTCGCTGCGGGTGGACGGAGGCGTGTAAAGAGGGCCGAGGACCAACGGCTTGACGAACTCAAGCGCCTGCTGACGCAGCTCCGGCGTGAAGTCGATCAAATCGTCTTCGGTAATGCCTTGCCGATCGAAAGCGGGCGGCTTGGTTGGGAAGGGCTGGGTCGGTGATGCCTGCTCGCCGGGCACGGTGGACGGAGGCACCGGCCGCTCCACGATCGGCCACACCGGTTCGCCGGTGACGCGATTCAACACGTACAAGAACCCGTTCTTGTTCGGCTGCATCACGGCCTTGATGCGCCTGCCGTTGACCGTGATGTCGCCCAGGATCGACGGGCCGACATTGTCGTACTCCCACAAGTCGTGGTGAATCGTCTGGTAGTGCCAGACGCGCTTTCCCGTTTTCGCGTCCAACGCGACGAGGCTGTCGGAATAGAGATTCGCGCCGGGCCGCCAGCCCCCGTACGCCGAAGCCGTCGGCGCCGTAAGGGGAATGTAGACGTAGCCGAGCTGCTCGTCAGCGGTCATGGGATTCCAGGCGCCGATGTCGCCGGCCACCTTCCACGATTCGTTGCCCCACGTCTCGCTCCCGAACTCTCCCGCTTGCGGCACGACGTGAAACGTCCAGAGCAGTTTGCCAGTCCGCGCGTCAAAGCCTCGGACATTCTCAGGTGCGGCCTCTTTGATCGCGCCTCCGTCACCAGCCCCGGCCGTATTGCCCGTGACGACAACGACGTTGCCGACGACGAGCGGCCCGGTGCTGTCGTTGAAGCGGCCGGCCAACGGCTGGTTCTCGTCGAAGTGCAGGCTTGCGCGCCCGCGGTCGCCGAAGTCCGCGTAGGGCTTTCCGGTTTTCGCGTTGAGCGCGTACAAATACTCGCCACGGATCACGAAGATCCGCTGATCGGCACCGCTGCGCCAGTAGTCGACGCCGCGCGTGCTCTGGCCCTGGAGTTCTTCCTGCGTCCGGGCGAACGGTTCCTGCTGCCAGACGGTCTCACCAGAGCCGGCGTCGAACGCGCTGACGAAGCCGTGCGCGTCCTGCGTATACAAGGTGCCGTCGATCATGATCGGCGTCGATCTGAGGTACGCGGTGACGCGAAGCTCGGGAAACGCCTGCTTCAGACTGTCGTTCGTTGCAGGGCGCCGCCAGACGACCCGCAGGTTCTTGACGTTGTCGCGCGTGATCTGATCGGCGGGCGAGTAGTGCGTGAACGCCTTGTCGCCGCCGAAGTACCGCCATTCCACGGTCCGCCCCTGGGAGCGGACGGCGAGCCCGGTCCAGGCGATCACGACGAGCAGCGTACCGATGCCGATGAGTGTGTGGAAGCGTCGCACGGCGATCCTCCCGTCTTTAGAACTGATAGCGGACGCCGACCGTGAAGGTGCGCGGCCGGACGACCGTGTTCGTCTGGGCGAATGCGGCATCGCCCTGTGTCGTGCTGTTGTTCAGGACGGTGAGCACCGTATCGGTGTCGAAGATGTTGAACATGTCCAGTGACAGTCGCACGCTCCGGCCGCCGGCGAACTTCAGATCCTTGTCGATGCGAATTTGCAGGTCGTTCACCGCGGGCATGTAGTACGCGCCGCGCGGCTCGGCGAGGATCGCCACGGTCCCCTGGTTGAGCCGGGCGGTGATGAGGCGGCCGAACGGGCGGCCCGACTCGTACGAGTACCGCGCGCCGATGACGACGTCGAACGGTGCGCGATAACTCGACGACAGTTTGACGGAATTCGTCGAGTTGGTCGGCGTCGGCCCGTACGCGTTGACTAAATCGTTCGGCGTGCGGCCGAATCCCCCGGTCGAGCTCAAGCTCGCGAAGTCCTGTTGCGTGCTGCCCGTGACGGTGCCGGTTGCGTACGCCTGGGCGTCCTGCCACGTGTAGGACGCGGTACTCTGCCACGCGTTGGAGAACCGCTTGTTCATCTGGATGAAGAACGCCTTGAAGTCCTGCCGGAAGTCGGTGCGATTGACGACTTGGAAGAGGCTCGCCGACGAGGCCGACACGCGGTTGTAGACCGTCAGCGGATACGTGACGCCGCGGAACACGTCGTTCAGCGCCACGGGAGCATAGGTGCCGCCCGCGTCCGTCAGCCGGATGAAATCCCCTTCCTTCTTGACGACAAACGACACGTCGACGCCCATGCCGGCCATGATCTGCCGCTCGATGCCGACGAAGAATTGATCGGTGTACTGATTCCGCAGACCCGGATCGATTGCGAAGTTGATTTGGTTATTGACGATCGAGACGGGGATATCGTACTTGCCGGTTGCCGGGTTGTAGCGTTCCGTGTCGGACGGCGTGTTGCCCAGCGCCTTGCTGTTGAACATGCTCGTCGCCAGCTTGCCGTAGAGGCGGGCATAGTTGGTCTTGAAGATGGTCTGCCCGGATTCATCGAGCCGCACGGTCATCCCCAGCCGGGGCGAGACGTTGTTGAATTTGATGAGGTCCGGTATACCGGCGAACGTGACGTTTGACGGCGCCGACGGAGCCGTCGTGTCGATGCCGATGAGCGTCGTCTGCGAGTCCATCGACTGGATGTCGCCCAGCGTGCGGTCGTATCGGACGCCGAGGTTCAGCGTCACCCGGCCGTTGACGGTCCAGTTGTCCTGCAGGTACCCGCCGAGTTGACGAATGCGGCCGCCTGAAACCGCAGGGTCTTTGAAGGTCGCCTGATCCTTGGCGCCGCGCAAGTCGCTGTACGACACGTTCTGGAACGTCAGCGTGTTGGTCTGCTGCGTCGCGTAGACGTCCTGCACGCCCACTTTGAGGTCGTGCGAACCCGTGAGGAAGTTGCTCGTGCTGTGCGCCAGGGAGGCATCGATCGTCGTGCGATTGTGGACCTGGCGGCTGGCCGTCGTGGCGTTCACGCTCGAGAAGCCGGTTCCGGAGTCGGATCGGCCCGGCGTGGTGAAATCGTCGGTATACGGCGTGAAATTGTCGCGGATGTAAATGCCGCCGCCCTTCAGCTCGAACAGCGTGGCCGACCCGAACGTGTGCGTCCAATGCCCTGCGAGCACGGGGTTGTGTCCATGCTCGATCGTCTGCGTCTCAATCGGCGCCGTGCGGCTGGCCGTAGCCGAGCAACAGAAAATGTTGTCGTCCCACGTGAAATCCCCGGCGTCGTGCTGGCTGAATCGGAACGTGCTTTTCACAAACGGCTTCGTCGAGTGGCCTCCGTGCGCGAACGAGGGATCGACCCCGACGTTCGACGACTGGGATCTGCCCCACGGGGCGGCCCCGTAAAACCACACCCGGTCCTTCACGATGGGCCCACCCAGCTCACCGGTCGCCTGGTAGCTGTAATCGACGTGGTAAGGGAACGTCTCGCTCGGCGTGTTGTTGCCGACCCAGCCCGGCGGAATCCAGTAGACGCTTTCGATGCCGTGGTACTGATTGCTTCCCGACTTGAGCACGATGTTCACGACGCCGCCCTGGAAGTTGGAGTACTCGGCGGAGACGCCGACGGCCTTCACCTCGACTTCCTGCATCATGTCGGGGCTCGGAAAGTCCCACACGCCCCCGTTCGAAACGGCGGAGATCTCGACGCCCTCGTACTGGAACGAATTCTGGTCGCTGCTCGACCCGAAGATGACGAACCGCGAGTCGTTCGGCACCTGATTGATCTTCACCGACGGCGCGTAGGTCACGACGTCAAAATACGACTGGCGGGCGGTCGGGACGCTCTGCAGCCACTCCTTGTTGAAGTTGCTGGTGATGCCCGCGTGCAGCGAGTCGACGACCGGCGATTCGCCGGTCACCGTGATCGATTGCTCGACGTTGCCGACCTTCAACGGCACGTCCAACTGAATCGTGCGGCCGACTTCCACACGGATCCCCTCGCGCCGAACGCCGGTGAACCCCTGGAGGGAGTAAGTGACGGTGTACTCACCGGGCGGCAGATTCTCGAATTGATAGAGCCCCTGGACATCGGTGACTTCGACGGCTGCGCCTCCAATGCGTACCGGGCTCGCCGCTTCAACGGTCACGCCCACCAGAACGGCTCCCGTGTCGTCCTTGACGAATCCACGAATGCCGCCCGTAGCCGTTTGTGCCGATGCAGTAGTCGTGATGAGCACCCCGAGTACAAGGAGGCTCAGTGCGCGTTCGGCGCGAGCGGTGAGATCGTTCGAAGTCAGCGAGCAGCATCCTTCCATCGGAATCTCTCCTCTGCACGGATGACATGCGAGCCACGAAGAGCGGGCACGGCGAGCCTATCTAATACAAGAAATGTAAGGTTGTCAACGGCCCAATCGGCATGATCCACGCGATCAGCGAAGCGTGATGCGGCCGATATTCAAGTTCTTGGTGAATGGTCCCCGACTCGCGGGCGCCACGCCGGTCTGTTTGACAACCATACATGTTTGTAGTAGAAGCCACTCGCTCCCGAACGCCGAACCGCGCGGCTTTCCTCGCGCTGCGGAAGAAGGATGACTGGAGGCTTCCAATGACGCGTCTGCCTCGGATCGTGACCATCGCGCTGTCGGTCGTGTCGTTCGCGCTCGGCGCCGGCGCCCAGACCGTCACGTCGACAACCGGAGCGATCAACGGCACCGTCACCGACAGCACGAAGGCCGTGCTTCCCGGCGCGACGGTCACCCTGTCCGGGCCGGCCCTCATGGGCACGACCACCGCGGTCACCGATCAGAACGGGTTCTTCCGTTTTTCGACGGTGTCCGTCGGCGACTACAAGCTCACCTTCGAACTGTCCGGGTTCGGGGCGATCACGCGCGAAGGGATCCACGTGAGCGTCGGCTTCACGGCGACCGTCAATGCCGAAATGAATCCGGGCGCGCTCGCCGAGAACGTCACCGTGAGCGGGGCATCGCCGGTCGTCGACATCCAGGCGACGAAGGTGGCCAACCATTTCGACAGCGAGAAGCTGGCCGAGCTGCCCGGCTCGCGCGACGCCTGGGCGGTCGTGGCCCAAACGCCGGGCGTGGCCATGTCGCGGATGGACGTGGGTGGAAGCGGCGCCTGGACCCAGCAGACGTTCCAGGCGTACGGCGTCGGCGGCGGCGAACGGAACGAAGTGGAAGGCATCATGGTGAACGAAGGCGCCGGGCAGATGTACTACACCGACTTCGCTTCCTTCGAGGAGATTTCAGTGACCGCCGCCGGAAACACCGCGGAAGTGGGCACGCCCGGCGCGTTCAGCAATTTCGTGAGCAAGTCGGGCAGCAACACGTACCACGGGACCATGTATCTCGATTTCGAGAACGAATCGATGGAATCGCACAACATCGACGCCGCGCAGATCGCCGCCGGCGTCAAGGGCAGCCAATACCTGGCGACGGAGGACCTGAACCGTCTCTCGCTGTTCCGGGACTTCACCGCGGACATCGGCGGATTCGTGCAAAAAGACAAGCTCTGGTGGTACTTCTCCTATCGCAACAACGTCGCCGACCTGCGATTCCCCACGCTCGTCGACGACATTCAGCACACCTACGGCCCGGTCTACAGCGTCAAGGGCACGTTTAACGTCAACGCAAACCACCGGTTCGCCGCCTACTACCAGCATGCCGGGAAGGTCCAGCCAGATTATCTGGGTGCGATCGCGTTGCCCACGGGGCGGGACACCACGGCGATCATGCACGCGGACACTGTATGGAGCTCCGGATATCCCAACGACATCTCGAAGGGCGAGTACAACGCCACCTTGTCGAACAGGCTGTTCCTGATGATTCGCGGAGGCGCCATGAAATCCTTCTGGTACCGCGACTACAAGAGCAGCGCGCCGCGCATCGAGGACATCAGCAACAACTTCGTGTCCGGCGGCGTGTTCGGGATCGACAACGCGCGGTTCCGGCCGCAGGTGAACGCCTCGCTGAGCTACTTCAAAGACGGGCTCGCCGGCACGCACAATTTCAAGTTCGGGGCGGAGATCATGCGCGACGATCTCGATCAGCCCTTCCGCGGATTTGGCGACCCGTGCCAGTGCGTCTCGGTGCTCAGCAATGGGGCGCCGCGCCAGGTGTACTTGTACAAAGCCGGCGCGAACTCCTTGAGCCGGCTGTGGGCGTACACGGGGTACGCGAACGATTCGTGGCAGGTGAACCGACGGTTGACGCTCAATCTCGGCCTTCGGCTCGATCGATATCGGCCGTACCTCCCCGAACAGGCCGGACCCGGCGGTCAAACGTTTGCCGCCGTCGACGAAGTCCTGATCTGGAGCAATCTGGGCCCGCGCGTTGGCGCCAGCTTCGACCTGACCGGCAAGGGCAGGACGCTGGTCAAGGCCAACTACGGCAAATACTGGCTGTACCCGGCTGGAGATTTCGCCGGGACCGTAAACCCGAATCCTCCGACGTGGCGCGAGATTTACACCTGGAACGACGCGAACGGCAACGGCCGTTGGGATTCGGGTGAGCAGGTCGGGAGCCCGACGTCCGTGTCAGGCGGCACCGCATCGACCATTTACGATCCGGACATTCAAAACACGTTCTCGCATCAGGCGCTGGCGTTCATCGAGCACGAGGCCGCGCCCAATCTCGGCGTCCGCACCGGATTTGTGTGGAACGGCCGGCGCCAGCTCAGAGGATCGCTGAACATCAATCGGCCGGTCGACGCGTACACCGTCCCGATCCAGGTTCGAGATCCCGGTCCCGACGGCAGAATTGGTACGGCCGACGACGGAGCCTTGATCACGGCGTACAACCTGGCGCCCGGGTACCTCAGTTTGCCCGTCGTGAACCGGACCATCAATCTTGGGAGCGGAGCCGACACCAACTACTACACGTGGGAAGTCAGCGCGACCCGGCGACAGGTTGGCAGCTGGTCGCTGCTGGCGAGCTTCGTCCGCACGTGGGCGAGGGAAGGGGCGATTGCCGCCAACGCGACGCCGAACCTGTTGATCAACACCGTTGACGGACAGAACCGGTACACGACGTGGCAGGCGAAGCTCAATGCGACGCTCACGCTGCCGTGGGATCTGCGGGTCACGCCGATCCTGCGACACCAGTCGGGAACCGCGTTCGCGCGCACGTTTTCGGCGGCCCTGAACTATAGTTCAGCGGTCACCATCAAGGCGGAACCGCTCGGCGACGAGCGCACGCCGAACATCACGCTGTTCGATGTGCGCGCCGAAAAGGTGATCCGCGTGAATCAGACGCGTTTCAGCGGCTTCTTCGACCTCTACAACATCTTCAATGCGAACCCGCCGCAGGCCCTGACGACAACGTCCGGGAGCGCCTGGCTGTTCCCGTCGGCGATCACGGCGCCCCGCATCGCGCGCGTCGGCCTCAAGATGGCCTGGTGAGCGAAGCGTCCGGAGTAGTATCAGGGTTCGCGTGCCGTAGAGTCCGGCTTCAGCCGGACCTCGAGGAGTCGAACATGGATGCCCACGATCGCCGTCTCGGCATGGATCGACAGATTACGCGTCGCGATTTCCTCAACGGCGTCAGCCTCGCCGTCGCCGGATCCGCGATCGCTCCGGAGTTGGCGCGGGCGTTCGAGCAGGAGTTCGCGCCGGAACGAGCCGCCGACTACTACCCGCCCACCCGCGTCGGGATGCGCGGCAGCCACGCCGGATCGTTCGAGGTGGCCCACCAGCTGCGCGACCGGAAGCAATGGGATCTGTCCGGCGCCGTCAGCACCGGCGAGACCTACGATCTCGTCATTGTCGGCGGCGGGATGAGCGGTCTGTCCGCGGCTTATTACTTCATTCGAGAGGTCGGACGAAACGCCAAGGTACTCATCCTCGACAACCATGACGACTTCGGCGGACACGCCAAGCGAAACGAGTTCCACTACGACGGCCGGATGCTCGCTCTGAACGGCGGCACGCTGAACATCGAATCGTGGAACCGCTACAACGAGCACGCGCGCGCGGTCATTCACGATATCGGCATCGACATCGATCGCTTCGTCGCGTCGAACGAGAAAAACCGCGCGCTCTACCGCTCACTCGGGCTCACCGGTCAAGCCACGTTCTTCGACAAGGAAACGTGGGGCGTCGACAAGCTGGTGATTCGACGCGGAGCGGGCAGAGGAGGCTCGGCGGAGACCGCGGGCCGTGGCGCTCCTGCGTCCGGCGAAGCCGGAGGAGGCCGAGGTCGCGGCGGCTATGCGGCCGCCGACCTCGCGCAGATGCCGCTCTCGCCGCAGGCGCAGAAGGACACGCTGCGCCTGTACGGCGGCCCGCATCCGGATTACATGCCGGGTCTGTCGTCGGCCGAGAAGAAAGTGCGCCTGGCGAAAATGAGCTACCAGGACTTTCTGCTCAACCTCGTGAAGGTGGACACGCAGGTGCTCTGGTTTTTCCGGAATCAAGGCACGGGCAACTTCTGCGTGGGGGTCGACTGTTTTCCGGCCCTGTTCGCCTGGCAGGAGGGGCTCCCGGGGTTTGCAGGCATGAACCTCGAGCCGAGCCCGAACGGCTTGCTCGCCGATCTGCCCGGCGGACACCACGGACGTCAGATCGGTCCCGGCGGCGGTCCGACCGTTCACTTCCCGGACGGCAACGCGACGATCGCGCGCTTGCTTATTCGCTGGCTCATTCCAGACGCCGTTCCAGGCAAGTCGATGGAAGACGTGGGCGCGGCGCACGTCGACTACGCCACGCTCGATCGATCCGGGCAGACCGCTCGCGTCCGGCTCAACAGCACCGTCGTCAACGTGCACCACGACGGCGTGCTCGGCCGAGCGAAGGAAGTCGTGACAAGCTACGTCCGCGGCGGGAAGACACATCAGGTGCGATCGCGCGCCGTGGTGATGGCGTGCTGGAACATGTTCATCCCGTACCTCGTACCCGACTTGCCCAGCGCGCAGAAGGAGGCACTGGCGTTCGGCGTCAAGGGGCCGCTCGTGTACACGAGCGTCGCCGTAAAGAACTGGAGCGCGTTTCAGAAGCTTGGTGTGTCGGCCGTTAATTCGCCGACGATGTATCACACCGGCGTTTCGCTCGCCGAAGCGGTGAGTCTTGGCGACCTGCATCATCCACAGACGCCGGAGGAACCTGTCGTGCTGCACATGACGCGGTTTCCGATGTCGCCAGGCAAACCTCGGAAGGAGCAGCACCGAATCGGTCGCGCCGATTTGCTCAGCACGACCTTCGAAACGTTCGAGCGGAACATCCGCGATCAACTCGCGCGGAATCTCGGTGAAGGAGGATTCGATCCCGCGCGCGACATCATCGCTATCGCGGTGAACCGATGGCCTCACGGCTACGCCTACACCTACAACCCGCTCTACGATCCCATGGAGTGGGTCTACACGTCGACCAACGATCGGCCGTGCGTGGTCGCGCGCCAGCCGTTTGGTCTGATCACGATCGCGAACTCGGACGCAGCCGCCAGTCCGCATACCGATGCGGCGATGCTTGAGGCCCACCGGGCGGTCCAAGAGGTTCTGCAACGTCGGGCTTTGCCGCTTCTGAGCGCGTAGCTACGAATTCTTGGACGCGTGCGCGACAATCCTGCTGGCAACTGGCGCGAATGCGTGGGGATCGCTTGACAGAGCCGGACCTCGGGGATACAGTTCGGTGGATTTCATTTTTTGTCTAACGTTGCTGTCTTCTTCGTTCCCATTGTCCGTTGTCGGCATTCCGGGACGCTTCAAGGGAGGGAAACAGCATGCGACGACGCGTGATCACGCAGGTCCTCTGGCTGCTGGTCCTCATGGCAATCGCGCCACCAGCACGCGCGCAACGAACCACGGGCGAGATCATCGGCACGGTCACGGATGAATCGAACGCCGTTATGCCTGGTGTGACCGTCTCGATTCAAGGAACCGGCATTGCCGGATCTCCAACCGTCATCACCACCGAAACCGGCACCTACCGGTTCCCGGCGTTACCCCCGGGCGACTACACCGTCGAGTACACGCTCCAGGGCTTTGCCACGCTCAGGCGCGAGAACATCCCAGTTGGCGTTGGCGCCGTCGTCGAGTTGAAGGTCTCGCTCAAGGTCAGCACGCTCAGTGAGACCGTGACGGTGACCGGCGAGTCGCCGGTCGTCAACCTCGCGTCAACGACTGTGAGCACCAACTACAACAAGGAGTGGGTGGCGGTTGCGCCGATTCGGCATTTCTCGTTTTTCGACCTCGTGAACTCCGCGCCGGGTGTGAGCGCGACGTCGACGCTCGGGTCGTCCTCGTCCGCGACGACGCTGGGCAGCACGATAAACGACAATGTCTACGCCATCGACGGTACCGATCTGTCATCGCCGACAGGCGGCACGGCATGGCCCTGGCCGAACTCTGACGCGGTCCAGGAAATCGAGGTGCTGCAGCTCGGCGCACCGGCCGAGTATGGGAACGTCGTGGGCGCCGTGTTCAACGTCGTCACGCGCCAAGGCGGCAACCAGTTTCATGGCGACGCCACCTATTACGGCCAGAGCCAGGGGCTGACCAGTCGCAACACGACCGTGGCTCAGGAGTGCACCGGCGTGTCGAACTGCCCCTCCGCCGGTCTGCCGTATCACCGCGATCAGTGGAGAGATACCACCTTGCAGTTGACGGGGCCGTTCATCAAGGACAAATTCTGGTTCTTCGGATCGTTCGAGTATCAGAATGACTACGACTCGCAGCCGGGCACCGACCCGGCGTTTCCAGCCCAGTCGACATCGCGACGTGTGTTCTACAAGTTAACCTACAACG
>JACPZV010000174.1 GCA_016195295.1 Acidobacteriota bacterium | reverse complement strand
GTCCGGGCGTTGCTCGTCATCGCGACGGCCGCCCTCTGTGTGTCCTCTCCTGTGTCGGCTCAAAGCAGGAATCAGCGAAAGGCCGAAGCTGCCGCGGAGTCGAGCAAGCCTCGAAGTGTGGCCGGCGGTTCGACGTTTACGCTGCCGATGCCGTACGAGAAGACGTACGAATCGGTGCTGAATTTTCTCAAACGGCAAGAACAGACGATCGACCAGGCCAGCAAGGACACGGGTCAGATCATCACCGGGATGATCATCAGCGGCGGCTACAGCCAGACGGGCAGCCGGATCGTCGTCACGCTCATCGAGGAGGACGACAACTCGACCACCGTTCGAGTCGCGGTGACCGAGCAGAAGCGCAAGAAGCTCCTGCAGACTGAACCCTGGAGCGATCCCAAGGTCAACGCGCAGAAGAGCGCTTGTTTGCGCTTTCCGGCTGCGGCGGTGATTCGTCGAGCTCCCCAAGCTCGCCGAGTACTACTGGAGGCTCTACTGTGGCGCTGATCGTGGCGTTTACGTCGGTCGGCGGGACGTACACGGCATCGCTCAACGGGCAGACCTACACCGCGTCGGGGGGATTCACGGTCAACCTCCCGATTGGTACGCAGCAGATCAGCGGCTCCTTCACCGGGACGGGATTCGGCGTGGGCTTCACTACCATCGGGGGAGGTGGCGTTCAGTCCGGTTCCCTGCGTAGCATCTCCGGGCCGTCACCGCAAGTGTCGTCTTGCCAGATCTTGTATTTCAATTTGGACACGCCAAATGTGCAGCGGACCTTTCAGTTGCAGTTCCAAGTCACGAGCAATGTCGGTAGTGCCTGTCAAGGCTTCTAAACGGTCCGGCTCAAGCCGGACACTACCGATCGACAGCGAGCCGCAGCGGCCGTGCCGGTCGCCAGCGCCGTCTGAGCGCGACGACTGAACCGTTGCCGGAAGTCGGGCGGAGCCAGGATTGCGGAGCGCGGATTGCGCATTGTGGATTCAAGACGTCGCGCTCCGAATTCCGCACTCCGCAATCCTCAATCCGCAATTACAACTATGCCGACCACAGGCCGACTTCCCGGCGCGCGATGCGGCGATGGCGACCGGCACTGCCGCTGCGGCGTGAAGACGCTCGGCTAAAGCCTCGCGCTACGAAGGGTGGCGGGTCCAAAAGGACCCGCCCTACAGATCCCGCTCGCCTGAAAGGCTCGCGCTACATCAGAAACGGACGCCGACCGTGAAGTCGACGCGCCGGGCGGGGAGCCGGTAGTACTGGGCGTCGCCCAGCTCGCTCTCCGAGATCGGATCGCGCCTGTCGCCAAGGTTCCGCCCGTCGATTCGCAGTTCCACGCGCTCGAAGCGATAGCCCACGCCGATGTCGACCGTGGCGAACGGTTCGGCCAACGCCGTGTTGCGCTTGTTCAAGTACCGGTCGCCGGCGTACTTGACGATGACGTCGCCGACGACGCCGATGCTCGGCGCCACCATGAGGCCGGCCGAGAAGAGGTGGCGCGCCGACATCTCGAAGCGTTTGCCGGCCAACTGCGTGTTGGTCCCGCCAAACTCCTGGACGAAGTCGACGAACGTTCCGTCGTGAAAGCTGTAGGTCGCCCGTCCCGACACGCTGCGCGGTGCGCGGCCCTCGGCCGCGATCTCGAAGCCCTGGAAACGCGTCGAGCCCGCGTTCTGCAGTGAGGGAAGTCCGCGCACGACGGTGGACGTGACGAGGTTCTCGAAGTCCATGCGGAAGCCGGACGCCTCGAGGTCGAACCGGCCCTCGACGGCGCGCACCTTGACGCCCCCTTCGTAGCTGCGCGCGGTCTCCGGCTCGAGCACGCCTTCATTTTCCGCGAGCGAGAAATCGAACGCCGCGGGTTTGAACGTGTCGCGGTAGTTCGCGAACAGCCGCACGTGATCCGGGCCACGATCCCACAGGCCGAAGATCGCGCCCACGCTGCCGGCCGGTCGGACGTGCGTCGACCCATCGCCTTCGCCGTGCCGCTCCCACGTGGCGTTCAGGCGCAGTCCAGTCGAGAGGTGCACGCGCGTCGACGGCGTCCATTCAAGTTGCGCATAGCCGCCCGAGAACGCTCGCCGGCTTTCCGTGTCGAGATTCAACGTCGTCGGCTCGGTGACCGTGGTCGCGGCGCCGCTCAGCGGCACGGTGTAAGCGAACGTTGCACCCTGACCCTCGCCGTTGCCGAACAGGAAGTCGCCGCCGGCCACGACTTGGACGTGAGATCGGAGCGACCAAGTCACGTACGTGTTGGCGTAGACGTCGTTGACGTCGATGTCCTCCCGGAATCCGGTCGCGTTCTTCGGCGTATTCGACACATCGGTCAGAAACCCCCTGAAGATGCTCTGGCCCGAGTGAGAGTAGGACGCGATGGTGGTCCAGCGCGCGCCATTTATTCCGGGCATCACCGCGCGCTCCGAGCCGAACGAGACGCTCAGACGCGTGTCGTCGAGAAACGCGTTCGCCGGGTTGTAGTTCGCGTCGAGCGGCGTCGCGGCCGACAGGGCCGTGCCTTCACGCACGTGCGGGCTGGCCGGATTCTGACTGAGCCAGTTGAGATCGGCCGAGAACCACGTTTTACGGTCGTTGGCGGCTTTCGCGCCCCGGTAGTTCGCATGCCCGCGTTTGAACGACGTGCGGTCGTCCGTGAAACCCTGCCGGTCGGTGTCGACGCTCAAGCGCGATCTCCATTCCCCGAATGCCGGCATGGCGAGATCGACCGAAGCTCCGCCGCTCGAGAACGAACCGCCCCGTGCCGAGAAGTAGCTCCGATCCGCGGCCGCCGCCTTGTGCACGACGTGGATGACGCCTGCAAAAGAAGTCGCGCCATAGGTCACCGGGGCCGAGCCGCGCAGAATCTCAATGCGCTCGACGTCGCGCAGGTTCAGCGTGGCCAGCGCCGGGTTGAACGCTCCGCCCCAGGGGATCTCGTCGACCACGAGCAGGAACGCATCGAATTCGCGCAGCCCCCAGAACTCGGGCACGGCGCCCGCGGGGCCGTTGTCGCCGCCGGCGCCGACTTCGACGCCCGCCGCCAGCGAGAGCGCTTCGCGAATGTTCGATGCGCCGATCGCGCGCAGCGTGTCGCCGTCGATGACTTCAATGGACGCCGGCACTTCGTGCGGCGTTTCCGGCAGGCGCGTCGCGACGACTTCGACCTGTTCCTTCACCACGAGCGGTGGCTGAGGCGGCGAACTCCCTCCGGTCTGTGCGGCGCTGCGCGAAACGAGCGCGAGCAGGCTGGCGATGAACAGAGCGATGATCTGGCTGGAACGCGTCGTCGACATTTTTTGTTCGTCCTCAGCAACACGCGATCGTAGGCTAGCGCGACAGTTACTACCAACCGGCGTAGGACGTCGACGCGCACGGACACAGACTCGCTCCGCCCGACTTCCCGGCGCGCGATGCGGCGATGGCGGCCGGCATTGCCGCCGCGGCGCAAGAATCGCGGCGGGTCCAAAAGGACCCGCCCTACAAATCCGATCGGCCAGAGGCGTCGCGCGACGAATCGTGGCGGGTCCAAAAGGACCCGCCCAACAGATCCGCTCGGCGGAAGCCTCACGCTACGAACAGACTCATCGTTTCGCGCGCGCACTATACTGAGGCCCATGTCGGCGGGTATTCGAATCGTCGGGCCGAAGGTCCAGGGCAGCGAGCGCGTGTTGAAGCCGGACGCGCTGGCGTTTCTCGAGGATCTCACGCGCGGTTTTCGCGATCGCATCGCCGAGCGGCTGGCCGCCCGCCGCGTCCGGCAGGCCTACCTCGACTCGGGTGGGACCCTTGAATTTCTCCCGGACACGGCCGCCGTCCGCGCCGGCACGTGGACCGTCGCGCCGCCCCCGCCGGATCTCCTCGATCGGCGCGTCGAAATCACCGGGCCCGTCGACCGCAAGATGATCATCAACGCGCTCAACTCGGGCGCGCAGGTATACATGGCGGACTTCGAGGACGCCAACTCGCCGACGTGGGCCAACTGCGTCGGCGGCCAGGCCAACTTGATAGACGCGGTGCGCCGCACGATCACCTACGTCCAGCCGGACACCGGCAAGCGCTACACGCTGAATCCGCAAACCGCGACACTGCTCGTCCGCCCGCGCGGATTTCATCTTGTCGAGCGCCACTGCGTGGTCGATGACGCGCCGATTCCGGCGATGCTGTTCGACTTCGGACTGTATTTCTTCCACAACGCGCGCGCGCAGCTCGCCGCCGGCACGGGGCCGTACTTCTATCTGCCGAAAATGCAGAGCCACCTCGAGGCGCGCGTCTGGAACGACATCTTCCTTCACGCGCAGCAGGCGCTCGGCATTCCCGATGGGACGATCAAAGCGACGGTGCTGATCGAAACGCTGCCGGCCGCCTTCGAGATGGACGAGATCCTCTACGAGCTCAGGGCGCATAGCACCGGCCTCAACTGCGGCCGGTGGGATTACATCTTCAGCGCGATCAAAACGCTGAAGAACGATCCAAACTTCGGGCTGCCGGATCGCGGCCAGGTGACGATGGAGACGCCGTTTCTGCGGGCGTACGTGCAGCTGCTGATCCGCACGTGTCACCGGCGCGGCGCGCACGCGATGGGCGGCATGGCCGCGCAGATCCCGATCAAGGACGATCCGAAGGCGAACGAGCAGGCGCTGGACAAAGTCCGCGCCGACAAGCTGCGCGAAGTGCGCGAAGGGCACGACGGCACGTGGGTGGCGCACCCCGGCCTCGTGGACGTCGCCAAGCGTGTCTTCGACGAAGGCATGCCCGAGCCGAATCAGTTGTCGCGCCTCAGGGCCGACGTACAGGTGACGGCGAAGATGCTTACCGAACCGGCGAAGGGCACGCGCACTGAAGCCGGCCTGCGGCATAACATCCGCGTCGGGATCCAGTATCTTGAGGCATGGCTGGGCGGGCAGGGCGCCGTGCCGATCTACAACCTGATGGAAGACGCCGCCACCGCGGAGATTTCGCGCAGCCAGATCTGGCAGTGGCTCCATCACCGCGCCGTGCTCGACAACGGCCAGACCGTCACCAGCTCGTTCGTGCGGAAAGTGACCGACGAAGAGTTCGCCCGCATTCGCGAAGAGGTCGGGCACAAGCGATTCGATCGCGGGCGTTTCAAGGAAGCGCGCGCCATCTTCGAGGCCGTGGCGGCGTCCAAGGAACTGCAGGACTTTCTGACGATTCCCGCGTATGATGCCCTGGAAATCAAGAATTAAGAATTCAGAATTAAGAATTAAGAATGGTCGAACGGCTCCTTGTTTGTTCTTAATTCATGATTCTTAATTCGCAATTTGTCGTTTCTTCAGGAGGTCTCTCATGCGTACTCGGCACGCGATCCTTGGCGGCCTTGGCATTCTCCTTCTCGGCTTCTCGAGCGCGACGTACCTCCGTGCGCAGGACCCCGCTGATGACGTACGCACGGGCACCATGCGGCCCGTGATCCGCGGGCGCACGATGGCGGCCGCGTCGATGAAGCCGGAGGCGACGCAAGCCGCCGAGCGGATTCTCCGGGCGGGCGGCAACGCCTACGACGCCGCCGTCGCCAGCCAGGCGGTCCTCGGCATAGTCGACGCGGCGTCGAACGGCGTCGGCAGCGACGCCGTGATCCTCATCTGGGACGCCAAGGCGAAACAGGTCCTGTCCATCAACGCTGAAGGCACGGCGCCCAAACTCGCGACGATCGAGTGGTACCAGACGAATCTCGACGGCAAGCTCCCACAGAGCGACACGCTGCTGTCGGGCACGGTCCCCGGCGTAGTCGACGCGTGGTACACGCTGCTCGATCGCTGGGGCACGATGACGTTCGCGCAGGTGCTGCAGCCGGCGATCGACATGGCGGAGAACGGCTTCCCGATCGGCGAGCGGATGGCGGGCGCCATCGCCGGATCGCGCAAGCTCAAGAAGTACCCGACGAGCGTGAAGGTCTATTTCCCAGGTGGCGCGGCGCCCAAGCCCGGCGACGTTTTCAAGAATCCGGATTTGGGGCGCACGCTGCGGAAGCTCGTGGACGCGGAGAAGGAAGCGGCGGGGAAGGGCCGGCACGAAGCGCTGAAGGCGGCGCGCGATCGCTTCTACAAGGGCGACATCGCGCGGACGATGGCGAAATTCTCCGAAGAGCAGGGTGGGTTGTTCCGGTATGAGGACTTCGCGTCGTACACCGCCAAGGTCGAGACGCCGGTCTCGGTCGATTATCGCGGGTATCGCGTCTACAAGAACCCGTCGGCGAGCCAGGGTCCGACCGAGCTCTTCGCGCTGAATCTGCTCGAAGGCTACGACCTCAAGAAACTCGGCCACAACAGCCCCGACTACATTCACACGAGCATCGAGGCGCTGAAACTGGCGCTCGCCGATCGCGAGAAATATCTCGGCGACGCCGACTTCGTGCCGATTCCGTACGAAGGCCTCCTGTCGAAGGACTACGCGCGGGAGCGCCGCGCGCTCATCGATCCGCAGCACGCGTCGCTCGAAATGCGGCCGGGCGTCGCGGAGAAGTTCACGAAGTCGACCGCGCCGCTTGATCGGCCGGTCCACATCCATCTCGAAGGGAATGCCGATCACGAAGGGGACACGAGCTATCTCGCGGTCGTCGACAAGGATCGCAACATGGTGAGCTTCGAGCCGAGCCTGCACAGCGGCTTCGGGACGGGCGTGGTGATGGCCGACCTCGGGTTCATCTTCAACTGCCGCGGCGACTACTATTCGCTGACGGCGGGCGAGGCCAACGCGCTGGCGCCCGGGAAACGGCCGCGCAGCACGCTGCAGAGCACGCTCATCATGAAGGACGGCAAGCCGTTCATGATCGTCGGCACTCCGGGTGCGGACGACCAGGTGTTCCGGACGATCCAGACGCTGCTGAACGTGATCGATTTCGGCATGAACGTGCAGCAGGCGATCGAAGCGCCGCGCTGGTCGACGCGCAGCTTCCCGGCGTCGCCGTTCCCGCACACCATGTACCCGGGCGAGATGTCGGTCGAGAGCCGGGTCCCCCAGGAGGTTCGCGACGCGCTCGTCAAACGCGGGCACAAGCTGCGCGTCGCCGGGCCGTGGACGATGGGATCGTTGGCCGCGATCGTGGTGGATCCGAAGAGCGGCGTGCTCAGTGCCGGTACAGATCCGCGGGTCGATGCATATGCGGTCGCGTGGTAGGGGTTGAGATTGCGGATTGCGGATTGAGGATTGCGGAATGCGGATTTGCCAGATTCAGTCTCTGAATCCGCGATCCTCAATCCTCAATCCGCAATGTCAGGAGGTCTCGTGTATACCACAGTCGTTTGCTGGGCGGTGATGCTGGTGGGGTTGCTGAGCCAGCAACCCGCGTCTCGCTCCACAGCATCGGCGTTGCTCGATTTCGAGTTCTTCAAGATCAAGGTACAGCCCATCTTCCTCGCCAAACGTCCAGGCCACGCGCGGTGTATCTCTTGCCATGCAAGCGGCACTCCGCTACGTTTGCAGCCGCTCTCACCCGGGAGCGCGACCTGGAACGATGAGCAGTCCCGCAAGAACTTCGAGGCGGTCCGGCGGGTCGCTTTCCCCGGCAGCCTGAAGAGCCCGCTCCTCATCCACCCGCTCGCCGAACCGGCTGGCGGCGATTTCTTTCATAGCGGCGGCAAGCATTGGGACTCGCAGAACGACCCCGAGTGGCAAACACTAAAAGCCTTCGTGCTTGGGAGTTGACGTGATGACGAACAACCACATGTGTCGCCGGTGTCTCACGGTTTGTGCTGCGGTGCTTCTGTGCACGGTGTCCGTGAGACCCGCGGAGAAGAAGGTCCGGATTATCCAGACCAACAGCGCCGGAGACAACGTCCACGTCATCGACCCCGTCACGAACACAGTGGTCGGCGTGATCACCGGGATCGAAGTGAACCACGGCGCGGCTGTTGCGCCGGACGGCAGCCGGATCTACATCAGTGACGAGGCCGAAAGCACTCTCGACGTCGTCGACGGCAAGTCGCTCAAGGTCATCAAGCGCATCAAGCTGAGCGGACATCCGAACAACATCGCGGTAAGCCGCGATGGGCGGCGGGTCTACGTCGGGATCATCCAGGCGCCCGGCGGCGTCGACGTGATTGACACGAGCTCGTTTCAGAACGTCAAGACGCTTCAGACGAAGGGCAGCATCCACAACGCCTACGTCACGCCGGACGGCAAGTACGTGGTCGCCGGCTCCATTCAAGGAAAGACGGTCAACGTTTTTGACACGCAGACCGAGCAGCCAGCGTGGACGCTGGAAATGGACCTCGGTATCCGTCCGATGACGTTCTCGACGAATCCCGATGGATCGACCAAGTGGATATTCGTGCAGTTGACCGGGTTCAACGGCTTCGCCGTCGTGGATTTCGCGACGCGCAAAGAAATCAACCGGATCAAAAACCCAGACCTGCCGCCAGGCAAGAAGACGGTTCCAGCGGGATCCGACCCATCGCATGGCATGGCTGTCACCGCGGACGGCAAGACGCTGGTGGTCTGCAGCAGGTTGAATAACTTTCTCTACGCGTACTCGCTGCCGGACTTGACGCCGTTGGGAGGCGCCGAGCTTGGCGGGAAAGGCGCGGGTTGGGTGACGCTCACGCCGGACGGCAAGACGGCCTACGTGGCGAACCCCGTGACGAATGACGTCTCGGTTGTCGACATCAAGTCTCTGAAAGAAGTCACCCGTATCCCGGTCGGCTTCGTGCCGAAACGAAACACGACGGGAGTGCTGCAGTAA
>JACPZV010000212.1 GCA_016195295.1 Acidobacteriota bacterium | reverse complement strand
ACACGATGGTGAAGCACTACTCGAGCGGCATGTACATGCGGCTCGCGTTCGCCGTCGCCGCGCACCTCGAGCCCGAGATCCTGCTCGTCGACGAAGTGCTCGCCGTCGGCGACCTTGAGTTCCAGCGCAAATGCCTCGGCAAGATGGAGGACGTGAGCCGCCTCGGACGCACGGTCCTGTTTGTCTCCCACAACATGTCGGCCGTGACTCGCCTGTGCTCGCGCGCGGTGCTGCTCGACGAAGGCCGCGCCGTGGCCGTCGGACCCACGCCAACGGTCGTGGCCGAGTACGTGTTCAAGGGGTACGGCACGCACGCCGAGCGGCTTTGGCTAGACGACCCGCGCGCGCCGGGCGACGACACGGTCCGCTTGCTCGGCGTCCGCGCCCACGATCCGGCGGGCGTCGTTCAGGAATCCTTCGACATCCGCCAGCCGATTGCGATCGAGATTCAGTACAAGGTGTTGAAAGCGGGTCTGCGCTTCACGCCGTGCTTCGACGTCATCAACGACGCGGGCGTCGTGCTGTTTCTCAGTCAGGAAAGCCCGGAGTGGGACCGCGTGGAGCGGCCGGTCGGCACGCACGTGTCCACCTGCTGGATTCCCGGCAACTTTCTCGCCGAAGGCACGTTCAGCATCGACGTCGCGCTCTGGGGATTCAAGACGCCGCCGACCGGCGTCATCGAAGAGAACGGCGCGATCTCGATCTCGGTACACGATCCGCTTGAAGGTGGATCGGTTCGCGGCCGGTCGACCAACACCTACCCGGGCGTGTTGCGCCCCATGCTCAAGTGGGAAGCGACCGCGTGACGACGGCCGCATCGCCGCGCGCGCTGGCGGATCGCTTCCGGCCGCGCATTCGCCTTGCGCTGCTGGCCGGCGGCGCGCTGCTCGTCGGTCTCGTGCTCGCGTCGAGCATCCTCGCGCGCAAAGCCGGCGGACTTGGTCCCGCCGAGCGTCAGGTGCTGATTCTCGGCGTGCTGGCCGTCGTCGCGGGCCTCATTCCCGCGCTACCGCGATTCGTTGCGGACGTGTTGGCGCGGACGACAAGGCGTCCGGCAGCGGCGCTTCAACCTATCTCGGCGAGGCGCGCCTCGCAGCTCGCGGCGATCGTCCTGGTCGCGCTGGCGTTCCGCGGCGCGATGATTCGGATTTATTGGCCCGAGAACCAGTTCATCAACGGCATGTCGCTCTGGGATGCCGACATGGCGCGCAACCTCCTGCAGGGCCGCGGCTGGGTCTTGAACTGGAAATTCGTTCAGGCGATGGACCGCGCGGTGGTCGAACGTCAAACGCTCGTCGACCCGCAGGATTTTCTCCCGGCTGACGATGAGCGGCCTGGTGCGCTGGCGCCGCTGACGCTGTTCCCGCACACGCCGGGCTATTCGTTGTGGCTGGCGACGGGTTTCGCGCTGGGTCACGAGCTGCGCTTCGCGTATGCCCAGTGGATGCAGGCCGCGCTTGATTCTCTCGCGTGTCTGCTGATCTTCGGAATCGGACGGCGCCTCTGGTCCGATTTGGCCGGCCTGGTGGGCGCGCTGATGTATGCGCTGTCACCCGCCCACGTCTACCTCGCGATCCAAGACGTCGCGGCGGCGACCGACAGCTTCTGGGCCGTCCTCGTCGCCTACGGCATCGTCCGGCTCTGGACTGATCGCGAGAAGAGTCGGTGGCCGATCGCCGGTATGTCGGCGGTGGTGATCGGCGCGGCCTGCGAAACCGCGATGAACAGCTACCTGTTCTGGTTGCCGGCGGTCGCGGCCGCGTGGGCGGCCGCGGTCAGCCTCGTCTTGCCTCCCGCGCGACAGACGGCGCTCGCGCTACTCGTCGCGCAACTCCTGGTGATCGCGTTGCTGACGCCATGGGCGCTGCGCAACAAGCGCGTCTACGGACAGCTCGCGTACACGCGCCAGCAGATGTGGGAGTTTGTGTGGGAGCTGCCGCTCGGCAACGTGCCCAACCCGTGGGGATTGGCCTTCGGCAACAACGACGTCGCCTACGAGACGTGGATCCACGAGCGTTGTCCAAATTGCTCGCAGACGGAGCGCGAGGCGTACACGCGCGACTTCATGCTACGCGAGGTGATTCCGTCGCGGCAGTTTCCCTCACTCTTCATCAAAGCCGTCCTGAAGCGGCTGCCGGGCCTGGTCTATACGTCGCGGTTGCCGGCCGACAAGCCGCTCGTGCCGCGCGGCGCCGCTCAGTCGCTACTTGCCTCGGGACTGCGCGTCTTGAACGTGGCCGCACTCCTGATCTGGCCGGCGGCGGCGCTCGGCTTGTGGCTGACGATGCTGCGTCCCTCGCACGGCGCGACCGCGTGGATTGGGCTCGGCGTGCCCGCGTTTCTGATCGCGTTCAGCCTGGTGTTCACGGTCGAGCATCGCAAGACGACGCCGGCCTACGGATACATGCTCGCCCTGGGCGGCGTGGCCGCCGCGGCATTCGTCGAGCGAGACGCCGCGCATCTCACGGGCCACGTCGGAGGGTCCTTCGCGCCGTGATTGTCGATCGCCTGGGGGCGGCGTGGGGGTATCGCTGGCTCGTCGCCGAGGACGGTGGCCGGCTCGCGCCGCTGAGCACGCATCGCCACGCGTGCTCTGTCAATGGCGTCGCGCTGCCGAACGAGCGATGACCCGAACGACTCCGCGCGTGGTGGTGCTGGGCGGCTCAGGATTCCTTGGCAGCTATCTCATTCGTCGCTTGCCTTCGTCGTTTCCGACGGTTGCAGTGGCCGGTCGAACCGCGACACCCAACGCCGAGTCTCGCGTGGAGTGGCTGCCGATGCGCATCGACGCCGGCGATCGCGAGAGCGTACGCACGGTGCTGGCCGCTTCGCACGCGGACGTTGTCGTCAATGCGATTGGAGCCAAGCCTCCCGTCGACGACGTGGCCACGATGGAGCGCGTGAACGGCAATTTTCCGCGTGAGCTGGCGGCGCTGGCGGGGGCGAGCGGCGCTCGCGTCGTGAACGTGAGCACCGACGCGGTCTTTTCCGGCGCGCGCGGCGGCTACAGCGAGCTGGACGCGCCGGATCCGATCGACGAGTACGGTCAATCGAAACTCGGCGGCGAGCTCCGTGCGCCCCATCTGACGTTGCGTACGAGCTTCTTTGGTCGCAATCGGCGAGGCGCGGGGTTGATCGACTGGCTGGTCGCCCAGCACGGCGTCGTGCCCGGCTACGTGGACTACCGGTTCAGCGGCGTCGCCGTCGCGATTCTGGCGGACCTGATCGCTCGAGCGATCGAGGCCGGGCTCGCCGGCCTGTATCACGTCGGAGGCGACCCCATCAACAAGTTCGATCTGCTGCGTGCGGCTGCCGCGCGCCTGCAGCTCGACGTCGAGGTCGCGAAGACCAGCCACGGCGCTGTCGACCGCACGCTCGAGTCGAAAAGATTCTTCGCGGCGATCGGCGGCCGGAGACCCACGCTGGCCGATTCCATCGAGGCGCTGTCGCTATGCGGGGAGTTGTCGCGCAGCTGATGCAGCAGGCGAAGGATCACCACCGCGCGATGGACGCCTGGCGCGCCATCGAGCGGGAGTTGCCCGCGCGCGTCGATCCATCCGTCGGCGGGCTGACGATCTGCAGCGTCGCGTATCGGGCCAAGAAATGCCTCGACCTGAATGACCGGTTGATGCGGCGATTGAATCCTTCCGCGTCACGTCCGCAGTGGCTCCTGTTCGACAACAACGTCGAGCGCGCCGAGAACATCGCGCTCGACGATCCGCGGTTCACCGTGGTGCGGCCCACCTCACGCGAGTTCGTCATGGGCTACGAACACGCGATCGGCATCGGCGAGCTGCTGCGCCGCGTGCGGACACGGTTCCTGCTCATTCAGGATCCCGACTGCTTTCTCGTGATGCCCGACTGGATCGAGCGGGTGCCGGCGTACATGCAGCAGAACGGCCTGGGGTTTTTCGGCACGCCGATCAATCCGCGCCGCCACAATTCGTACCGCTACTTCCCGTACATGGTCTGCATGTTCGTGGATCTGGCGCTCGTGCCGGTGCGCGATCTCTGCTTCGTGCCGGACGTGTGGCGGCTCGCGACCGCCTTCGGATACAAGGCCCGCCGCGCGCTGACGCGGATTCCCAAAGTGGGCCACGTGTTTCGCGCGCTGCTCACCGAGCAGTGGAAGACGAACGGCTTCCGGATCAAGGAGCGCTACGGGCGCGGCGACACGGTGAAGTTCGAATGCGCGCAGCCGGTGTGGGACGTCAACGACACCATCCCGCCGGGCGGACTCAAGCGCCTGATTCACGACGTGACGCCCTCGGCGTGGTCGCCGGTGCCGAAGCAGGACGGCTACTGTTCCCCGACCGGATTCGCGCAGATGGGCGCGCCCGATGTGGCGGCGCTTGGCTGGGAAGAATTTGTCTGGCACGGCCGGCCATTCGCGTTTCACATCGGATCGGTGCACGGCCAGCCCGGGCAGTACGAGCGCCCGCTCGAGATCGTGCTCGGCCAGTGGCTCGGCGCGCGCGCGGCGTCATGAAGATCGCGCTGCTGCAAATCAATCCAATCGTCGGCGATCTCGCGGGGAACGCGCGACTCATCGCCGAGGCGGTCGCGGAGGCCGGCCGGCAAGGCGCCGATCTCGCCGTGACGCCGGAGCTCGCGCTCGTTGGGTACTTGCCGCGCGATTTGTTGCTGAGCGCCGGCTTCGTCCGCCGCAGCTGGGATGCGCTTGACGGTCTGGCGCGCGAGCTCGCGGGACGGCCGCCCGTGCTCGTGGGCCTGCCGGAACCGAATCCGTCGGATGAAGGACGGCCGCTCTTCAACGCGGCCGTGCTGCTGCGCGGCGGCCGCGCGGATCAACGGTTCCGCAAAGCGCTGCTGCCGACCTACGACGTCTTCGACGAAGACCGCTACTTCGAGCCGTTCCGAGGACCGCAGATTCTCGAGATCGCCGGACGCCGCATCGGGGTCAGCATCTGCGAAGACGTCTGGAACGATCGCGATTTCTGGAAGCGGCGCCGCTACCACCACGATCCGATCGAAGAGCTCGTCCGCGCCGGCGCGCAGGCGATCGTGAATCTGTCCGCGTCGCCGTTCTCGGCCGGCAAGCACCTGCGGCGCGAAGAGATGCTGAGCAGCATGGCGCGCCGCCATCACGTGCCGGTCGTCTACGCGAATCAGTTCGGCGGCAACGACGATCTCGTCTTCGACGGCCGGAGCTGCGGCTTCAACGCGGACGGCGCGCCCATCGCCCGCGGCCGCTCGTTCGACGGCGATGTCGTGATCTGCGATCTCGATCGCGGTGCGCCGATCGGCGCGCCCACCGACGTCGTGGCGGAATCGGAAATCTGGCGCGCGCTCGCGCTCGGCACGCGCGACTACATGCGCAAGTGCGGGTTTACGAGCGCCGTGCTCGGCCTCTCCGGCGGCGTCGATTCCGCGTTGACCGCCGCGATTGCCGCCGCCGACGCCGATCGCACCGGCCGGGGACCTGGCCGTCGAGTCGGAGATCTGGCGCGCGCTCGTGCTCGGCACGCGCGACTACGTGCGCAAGTGCGGCTTCGGCAGCGCCGTGCTCGGCCTGTCGGGCGGCCTCGCCGTGATCGCCGACGTGCCCAAGACGATGGTCTATCGCGTGGCGCGGTGGCTGAACGCGGCGAAGGGCCGCGCGATCATTCCGGAACCGATTCTGACGAAGGCGCCGTCGGCCGAGCTGCGGCCGAACCAAACCGATCAGGATTCGTTGCCGCCCTACGACGTGCTCGACGACATCCTGCAGCGCCACATCGAACAGCATCAGCCGGCGAACGACATCGTCGCGGCGGGTTTCGACGCCGCGACCGTGCGCCGCGTCCTGCGGCTCGTGCGCCTCGCCGAATTCAAACGCAAGCAAGCGGCGCCCGGGTTGAAAGTGACCGATCGCGCCTTTGGCACGGGCTGGCGGATGCCGATCGCCGCCAGGCCCAATCTGGAAGAGATCACGGCAGAGAGTCCAGTATGAGCGACCTGAAGAGAATCCTGGTCACGGGGGCCGGCGGGTTCATCGGCCATCACCTGGTGACCTACCTCAAGAAGCAGGGTCACTGGGTCCGCGGCGTCGACGTGAAGCGCCCGGAGTACGCGCCGAGCCACGCGGACGAGTTCCTCCTGCGCGATCTGCGCGAGCCCGACAGCGCGTGTGCCGCGACGCGGGACGTGAATCACGTGTACGCGCTGGCGGCCGACATGGGCGGCATGGGCTACATCTCCGCGCACCACGCGACGATCCTGCACAACAACGCGCTGATCAACCTGAACACGCTCGAAGGCGCGAAGCAGAACGGCGTGACGCGCTATCTCTATACGTCGTCTGCATGTGTGTACCCGGAATTCAAACAGACTGACGCCGCCGTCACGCCGTTGAAAGAAGAGGACGCGTATCCCGCGCAGCCGCAGGACGCCTACGGCTGGGAGAAACTGATCACCGAGCGCCTCTGCGCGCATTACCGCGACGATTACGGCATCGAAACGCGCATCGTGCGCTTCCACAACATCTTCGGCCCCCTCGGCACGTGGGACGGCGGCCGCGAGAAAGCGCCGGCGGCGATGTGCCGCAAGGTCGCGATCGCGAAGCTGACTGGACAGAAGGAGATCGAGATCTGGGGCGACGGCGAGCAGACGCGGTCGTTCTGCTACATCGACGATTGCCTGGAGGGCCTGACGCGGTTGATGGCCTCGGACTTTCACGATCCGTTGAATCTTGGCCAGGACCGGCTCGTGACGATCAATCAACTCGCCGACATCGTCTCGAGTATCGCGGGCGTGAAACTCGGCAAGCGTCACGTTTCAGGTCCGCAGGGCGTACGCGGACGCAATTCCGACAACACGCGGCTGCGGCAGGTGCTCGGCTGGGAGCCGCGCATCTCGCTCGAAGAAGGGCTGTCGCGGACGTATGCGTGGATTGAAGAAAGGGTTCAAGAGGTTCTAAAAGGTTCTAAAGGTTCTAAAGGTGCGGAGGTTCGTCTCGCATAAGCGACGAATCTTTTAGAACCTCTCGTCGAACCCCTCGAACCTCTAGAACCTTAGAACCCTAGAACCTCTTGAACCTTCTTCGAATGTCAACCTTCTCCATCGTCGGGCTGGGAAAACTGGGCGCCAGCATGGCGGCGGCGATTGCGAGCCGCGGCTTCAAGGTCGTCGGCGTCGACGTAAACGCTCACGCCGTCGACGCCGTGAACGCGGGCCGCGCGCCCGCGCAGGAGACGGATCTCGGCGATCTCATCGCCGCCAATCGCGAGCGGCTCCGCGCGACGACCAGCCACCGCGAGGCGATTCTTGAATCGGACGTGACGTTCGTCATCGTGCCGACGCCGACCGACGAGTCCGGCGGGTTTTCGCTGCAGTACGCCGCGTGGGCGTTCGGCGAGATCGGCGACGCGCTCGCGCGGAAACACAATTATCACCTCGTCGTCTTGACGAGCACCGTGCTGCCCGGCTCGACGCGCTACGGCCTGCTGCCGATTCTGGAGCAGCGATCGGGCAAGCAGTGCGGCGTCGACTTCGGCGTGTGCTACAGCCCGGAGTTCATCGCGCTCGGCAGCGTCATCCGCGATTTTCTGCACCCGGACTTCACGCTGGTGGGCGAGTTCGACGATCGCTCGGGCCGCACGCTCGCGGACGCGTACGCCGCGATCCTGCCGAAGCCGCCGCCGTGTCAGCGGATGAGTCTCGAGAACGCCGAGCTGACCAAGATCGCCGTCAACACGTTCGTGACGACGAAGGTCGCGTACGCGAACATGCTCGCGGATTTGTGCGAGCGCATTCCGGGCGGCGACGTGGACGTCGTGAGCGAGGCGCTCGGCCTCGACGCGCGGATCGGCCGCAGGTACCTCACCGGCGCGCTCGGGTACGGCGGGCCGTGTTTTCCGCGCGACAACGTGGCGCTCGGCTACCTGGCGCGCGTGCTCGGGACGCGCGCCGAGCTGGCCGAGACGACCGATCGGATGAACCGATCGCTCGCGGGCACCGTCCTCGAGCGGCTGAATCTCTCGATCGTGCACGGCACGACGGTCGCCGTCCTGGGCCTCGCGTACAAGCCGTTCTCCCACGTGATTGAAGAGTCGCAGGGGATTGCGCTCGCCAAGGCGCTGTCGCGCCACGGCGCGCGCGTCGTCGCGCACGATCCGCTCGCCTCGTCTTTGGCATCGCACGAGCTGAAGGACCACGGCCTCGTGCTCGATTCGCTGCACGACTGTCTGCGGCAGGCGTCGGTCGTCGTCATCACGACGCCGGCAGGACGGTCACGGTGGTCGACTGCTGGCGGCTGCTCGCGGCGAAGCTGATGGATCAGCCGGGGATCGATTACGTCGCCGTTGGGCGCAGTGTCGACGAGACCGGCAACACGGCGCGGTTGGCCGCGCTGTGGACGGCCTGATGTAGGGCGGGTCCTTCCGCCTTCGCATGCAGGGCGGGTCCTTTTGGACCCGCCTTTGTGAAGTAGGGCGGGTCCTTTTGGACCCGCCGGACCGAGCCGGGTCCGAAAGGACCCGGCCTACAGATCACCGGGTCCGAAAGGACCCGGCCTACAGATCACCACTACTCAGCCGGGTCCGAAAGGACCCGGCCTACAGATCACGTGGACAGGATCAATCAGCGCAGCGACAACCTGGTCATCCTGCTCGCGACCTACAACCGTCTCGAGCTGTTGCGGACGGTTGTCGATTCGATCGCGCACGGCACGACGACGCCCCACGAATTGATCGTGATCGACGGCGGATCGACCGACGGCACCATCGAGTACTTGCGCGGCGATTCGCGCGTCACGCCGGTCCTCCAGGGCGAGCTGCTCGGCACGGCGCGCACTTACAACCGTGTCTGGCGGCGCGTCCAAAGCCGCTACAGCTGCTGGCTGAGCGACGACACCGAGATCGTTCCCGGCAGTCTCGATACCGCCGTGGCGATCCTCGAAGCGGATCCGACCGTCGGCATGGTCGGGCTCAAGATGAAGGACACGAAGGGGCCGGGCCGACACGAGGCGTACCGCGGCGGGATGTCCGAGTACGGCATCCTGAACTGCAATCACGGCGTCCTGCGCACATCGCTCGCGCACGTCGTCAACTTCTTCAACGAAGGGTACCGCTCGTACATGATCGACCCGGATCTCACCGCGTCGATCCTCTGCACGGGCCATCGCACCGTCCTGACGCGTGACGTGGCGGTGCTGCACCATCGCGAGTGGGCCGAGCGCGAGGGCCCCGAAATCGATGCCAAGGTCGCGCGCGAGATGGGCGGCATCGACAACGCCGGCATCTATCATCGAAAGTTCGCGTTCCTCGCGCCGACACGCACGCCGATCGCGCGCCTGCGCGCGTGGCTCGTGCACTGCGCGGCGCGTCTGCTGTTCCTCGGCGCCGCGCCCGACGCGCGCCGCCTCTGGTTGAGCCGGCGCGACTGGATCAACCTCGCGCGTGGCCGGTTCATCTCGCTTTTCGATCCGATCGTGCACCTGGGTCTGGCGTACCACCTGGCGCAGTCGATTCCGCCGGCGTGGCTCGACTCGCCGGACAACCCAGTGCGACGCACCCCGCACCCGGCACCCGGCAC
>JACPZV010000211.1 GCA_016195295.1 Acidobacteriota bacterium | reverse complement strand
GCGATCGCGATCGCCGTCGCGCTCCGCCACAGCTGGCGGCGTGACGGGCTCACGCGGATCGCACGACGACTCCGCGTGTCACTGACCACGAGTCCGCGTTCCCACGGCGGTTCGATCGTGCACCGTTCCCGACCATCACGAATCCGATTCTCCGGCTCGCCTCGGTCCCGTCAAGGCTCTTCGCTGCGCTCCGACCCCGCGCGGCGGGGCTCACGGCCTTGACGGGCCACTCGGTCGAGCCCGGATTTTGGCTCTTACGTGATGGTCGGGCAGTCATGAGTTCGTTCACAGAAAGGAGGACAGCGATGCGTCAACTGTCGATCACACCCAGCATAACGGTGACGATCGGCCGCCACACGCGACTGTATTTCGCCTTCGTCACCACGGCGCCGGCGGACCTGGATTCGCCGGCCACGATGACCCTCCACGCCTCGACGTTCGCGGACGTCGTCGGCTTCGCGGCCGATCCGATCACGCACGACGCGGATCGCGCCCGCATGCCGGCACGGCTGGTCCTCGTCGACGCGATGGAACTCGCCTGGCAGCGGGCTCGGTACCGCGGGAATCACCACATCTTCGTTCACGCCGATCCCGGACTCGTCGGCCTCAACACGCTGCAGCACTGGCTCTGGCAGCGCCTTCAGGCGCCTGTCGCCAGTCCGGTGGCCGCATGACTCGCTCAACTTCGTTTGCGTCAACCGCTCGTCCCAACGGCGAGCTTTTCAGGAGGTCACGTTATGGTCGTCAAGATCACGCCGAACGACAAAGGCAACCCGCCAGGCAAACTCGCGGATGCCGAGCTGCATTTCACCGATGGCGTACTCGACGGTTTGAAGCTGATCGGGTTCGCCATCTGGGAACGACGCGGTGGCAACGGCCGCAACGTCACGTTCCCGGCACGCCAGTACGCCGTCAATGGTGAGCGTCGCAGCTTCGCGTTGCTGCGTCCCATCAGCGACACCAGCGCACAGGAGCGTGTGCGCGAGCTCGTGCTGCAGGCGTACGCCGAGTTCGAGGAAACCCGCGAAGTCGCGTAGGACGGTTCGTTCGGAATGTCCCGGATGCTGCCTCGTGCAGCATCCGGGACGTAAGGGAGAAGAATCATGGCTCACACGATTCGATGGCTGACGATTCGGGACGCGGCGGACCGGGCGTGCTGCCAGACCGCGACGATCCAGCGTGCGGTGCGAAGTGGGCGATTACGCGCAGCTCGCGTCGATGGGCGCGAAGAGCTCAGATTCCTCGAGAGTTGGATTGATGAATGGCTGATCGACCAACTCTTGCCTGAGGATCGCGACATCGACATCGCAATCGATGCGATGCCATTAGCAGCACGGGGGCTCCGGTAAAAGGCGGCATCCGGGATGGTCTGAGGGGTTATCATGTCGGCAGATCGCACGCGGCGCCGCGGCGGGAGCCATCACCCTGACGGTGAACGCGATAATACGACGATCGATCGCCACGCAGAGGAAGCGCTGCGCAGCCTCGTCCGCGTCCTTGCGCGGGAAGCGGCACGAGAATTGTTTGCGAAATCCTGCGTAACCGCCGATAACGACGTCGCTGCCGAGGGCCAAACATGACCGTCGCTCTCTACGCCCGGTACTCATCCGACAACCAGCGCGATGCCTCGATCGCCGATCAGGTCCGCATCTGCCGCGCCTACGCGGAACGGGAAGGCTGGACGATCGCCGACGAATTTCACGATCACGCCATTTCAGGCGCCACGCTGTTACGTCCAGGCTTCCAGGCGCTGATGCGCCGCGCCCTCAACCGCGAATTCAACATCGTCCTCGCCGAATCGCTCGATCGATTCAGCCGCGACCAGGAAGACACCGCCGGACTATTCAAGCGCCTCACGTTCCTCGGCGTTCGGATCGTCACCCTCGCCGAAGGCGAGATCACGCACCTGCACGTCGGCTTGAAGGGAACGATGAACGCGCTGTTCCTCAAGGACCTGGCGGACAAGACCCGCCGCGGTCTCAGAGGGCGTGTGGAGGCTGGCAAGTCTGGCGGCGGTCTGTGCTACGGATATCGCGTCATTCGGTCATTGAGCGGGACGACGCTGACGACCGGCGAACGTGAGATTGAGCCCGCCGAAGCGGCAATCGTTGAGCGAGTGTTTCGCGAATTCGTCGGTGGAGCATCGTCGAAGCAGATTGCGAAGCGATTGAATCAGGAAGGCATCAGCGGCCCCGCCGGTGCGCGGTGGAACCCGAGCACAATCCATGGACATGCGTCACGCGGGACCGGGATTCTGAACAACGAGCTGTACGTTGGACGAATCGTCTGGAATCGTTTGCGGTACATCAAGAACCCGGACACCGGCCTGCGCGTCTCGAGACTGAATCCGCGATCCGAATGGATCACAAAGGAAGTGCCGGAATTGCGGATCGTGTCCGACGAATTGTGGGTAGCTGCGAAGCAGCGACAGGAAGCAACCCGAAGAGTACTGGCGTCGTCAACGAGCATCGTAAAGGCGCGACGGCCGCAGTACCTGTTCTCGGGCCTGACGCGGTGCGGTGTGTGCGGCAGCGGATTCGTCCTGAAGTCACGGAATCGGCTCTCATGCTTTGGCGCCAGCGACAAGGGAATCTGCACGAACCACCTGACGGTCCGTCGCGATGAAGTCGAATCGCGCGTGCTTCACGCGCTCCAAGAGAAGCTGCTGCGCCGTGACCTGTTCGGAGAGTTCTGCAAGGAATTCACGCAGGAGATGAACCGCCTCAGGATGGCCGCGAGAGCGGGCATCACCGCGACCGAGCACGAGTTGACGCGCGTCGAAGCCGAGATTAAAAAACTGATTCAGTCCATCAAGGATGGTGTGCCTGGCAGCGTCCTCAAAGATGAGGCGATTCGGCTAGAAGCACAGAAGAGTGAGCTTCGAACGCGCTTGGACCGAGCAGCTGAGCCGCCGCCGCTCCTGCATCCAAACATGGGGGACCTGTACCGGGAAAAAGTCACCCAACTTGCGCATGGCCTGCAGCACGAGGAAAGCCGTACACAGGCCGCTGAGGCGCTCCGTGGCTTGATCGACGCGATCGTCCTGAATCCGGAAGGCGAGACGCTCGGAATCGAGCTACAGGGCAATCTAGCGGCGATGCTGAAGGCCGCAGAAGCTCAGAAGACCGGAGCCCCGCTGCCGCCGCTTGGAAATTGGAACGAAACGAGGTCGCCGGACGATGACGACCTCGTGCAGATAATGTTGGTTGCGGGGGCGGGATTTGAACCCGCGACCTTTGGGTTATGAGGCGGCGCTAACGGTCCCACCTGGGGCAACTCGACCACGCACAGGCCCGGTTTCATTGATCGTTTTTGAGTGGGAGGCAACCGCCGACCACCCGAAACCGCGCCCATTTGTCCCATATTTGTCACACGATTTGTCACACGGAAAATCGACCGCTTGAACACCCGATTGCCGCGCGCTGGTCATGACTCCACCAGCGCGCGGCGATCGTCTTCCGACGCTCGAAGGAGGGATCGATGGACTTCGATCCTCGTGATTTCGATTCACGCGACGATGATCGCTTGGCGCTTGACCGGCATCGCGGAGGCAGCGCCCACGAAGATCTCGATCGCGACGACGACCTGAGGCTACCGGACATTCGCTCCCGCGATCGCAGCGACGACGATGCGCGGGAACTCGGTCGCGGTCCTGGCGACGATTCTCGGCAATCGAAGGCCGGCGAGCACAGCCGCGATCCTCGAGATGATGCGCGCTGGCCGGAGCGCGACGGCCGCGAGCGTAGCGTCGATCCCCGCGACGTCTTCACGCGAGACATGACCCTGCCTCGGGGATTGGAACGAGAGATCGTTCGAGACCGCGGTCACGAGTACACGTTGCGCGGCTCGGAGACGCGCACGCTCGCGACCGTCGGCGCCTTTCGAGTGGTCTCCAGTCGTGATCTTCGCGAGCGCCACGACCGTCCAGCCGATCCGCGCTCAGGCGACTTGCGACATCTCCGCGAGCAAGGGCTCATCACGACCGTTCGAGTGCCCGGTTCCCGTGAGCATGCCGTGGCGCTGACGAAGGATGGCCGAAGCCTGCTCGAACACCATCGTGGCCGCGACCAGGGTGACCGCCAGACGTTCTGGCAAGGCGTTAAACGCGAGCGGGAGCTCGAACACGACCTCCACGTCTATCGCGCCTACGAACGCGCTGCGGAGCGTCTGGCGGAACGTGGCGCGCACGTCGAACGCGTCCTCCTCGACCACGAGCTCAAGCGTGAGTACCAGAGCTGGCTTCACGAGCGCGACCGCGACCGGCCCGACTACGACGGACACCCTGACCGGACGGACGAAGAGATCCGCGAATGGGCACACGAGCACGACCTGCCGTATTTCGACGAGGAGCTCCACTTCCCCGATCTGCGGATCGAATATCGCGACCGGGACGAGCGCGAGGACCACGAAGACATCGAGGTCACGACCGAGCATTATCGCGGTGCGCACGCCGCCAGCGTGGCGCAGTCAGGCTTCTCCTGCTACGGCGGCTCGAGCCTCCGGATTGGCGGTGGCGGCGGCAGCCGCGGCGGCGGTGGACGCCATGGTGGACTCGCGGAGGAGATGCTCGATTGACGACCGCCGAACGCGTCCAGGCCGTCGTCGACTACGGCTTCACGGAACGCCAGGCGCGGTTCCTCGTGCTGGTCATGCGGCATTCGGGTCTGTGCGTCAAACGGCAGTACGCCGCGTTCGCCGGGATCGCGAATGGTAGCGAGAAGTGCAACGCCTTTTTCGCTAAGCTCGTCCGACGAGGATTTGCCATCGCGACCGGTTGCATTCACAACCGCGCGCACCTCTATCACGTCCACTCCAAACCGCTGTATTACGCCATCGGGGAACCTGACAGCCGCTATCGTCGGACGGTGCCCGTACGGGTTGCCGACGAGCGCCTGATGCGGCTCGACGCGGCGCTGATCAGTCGCGATCTCGAGTGGCTGACGACACGATCCGAGAAGCTCGCATGCCTGACCGCGAGGACCGCGGCTGACTCCGCGACCGTCGCCAACGACTTACCAGGGACGTTCCCGATCGGCATCGACCCGAGCGGCCGAACGGTACTCCTGTATCTGGCCACGAAACCGTGGACAGACGACTTCAGGACGTTCCTCGTCGGCCACACGGGGCTGCTTAACGTGACGCCAATATGGCCCCTGCGGCTCGTGTTCCCGCAGCCGCTCCGCCGCGCGGTTGCTGCCTACCAAACGGTGGCCGACGAGGAACTCCAGAGTCCGTTCCACGCGGACACGATCCGCGAACTCCAGCACTACTTCTTTCACCGGCGCCGAGGCACCGATTTGACAACAATCCCTGAGAATCTCCGAGCGATCATCACCCGATACGCGAACGTGTACGGCGGGCCGCGTTTCACTCACCTCTACAGGCGCTGGCTGACCGACGAAACCGCGGCGCTGAGGCCCGTGTCCCCGGCGATTCAGGAAGCGTTCGCGACAGGTCGTGCGGCGGTTGAATGCATGATCCTGCCGCACGCGTACGACCATCTCTCTCCCCTGGTTGACCGTCAGCGTTCGCGCCACCGGCACAACACGGCTGAGGCCACAGAGGGGGACGAGACTCCGCACGGCATCAACCCGTCCCTTAACCCTAATGCCATTCGGAAATTCGCTGATGTGAGATTCCTCTTGTACTTTTCTCACGTAATCGGTACTTACCCTGGGGATG
>JACPZV010000210.1 GCA_016195295.1 Acidobacteriota bacterium | reverse complement strand
GTCGGTCGAGATCGTCGACGATCGCCCGGTGGGGATGGGCGCCACGCAGGCGTCGGCGGGTGTGCTGGCTCCCTACATCGAAGCGCCCGCCGACGGCCCGCTTCTCGATCTCACAGCGCGCAGCCTGGCGCTCTTCGACGACTTCGTCGTGCGCGTGTCGGCGGAGAGCGGGACGGTCGTGCCGTACCGTCGCACGGGGACCCTGGATATCGCCACAGACGAAGCCGGCCTCCGCACGCTGCGCGCGACGTCCGAGTCGCTCGCGCGCCGGGGCGTGTCCGCTCTGTTGCTCGACGCCGACGCGGCGCGGAGGGAGGAGCCGCATCTTGGCGACGGCGTGACGGGCGGTCTGTTGATTGACGCGCACGGATTCGTCGCGGCCGGCGATCTGACGCGCGCGCTGGTGGCGTCGGCGCGCCGTCACGGCGCGCATCTCGTGGAACAGAGCCGCGTTCGCCGCATCACCCATCTTCACGGCGACTTGATCGTCGACACCGATCGCGGGACATTGACCGCCGACGCGGTGGTGCTGGCCGCAGGGAGCTGGTCTGGCGAGATCGAACTCGGCGGCCTTCCCACGCGGGTGCCCGTCCGCCCGATCCGCGGGCAGCTGCTGTCGATCGCCTGGACGGGCACGCCGCTGCGCCGCGTCACGTGGAGCCACCGCTGTTATCTCGTCCCGTGGGACGAAGGGACCGTTCTGGTTGGGGCGACGGTGGAGGACGCCGGCTTCGACGAGCGGACGACGGTGGCCGGCGTCCGGGACTTGCTGGACGCGGCGTGCGAGATCGCGCCGCACGCGTGGACGGCGGGTTTCCTCGGCGCGCGCGTCGGCCTGCGCCCGGCGACCGCCGATCAGCTGCCCATTATCGGCGCCTCACAGGTGCTGCCAAATCTGATGTACGCGACCGGCCACTACCGCAACGGCGTGTTGCTCGCGCCGCTCACGGCGCAGCTCGTGGCCGACGCGATGCTCGACGGCCACGTCGATCCGATGCTGGCGGCCGTGAGCCCGGGCCGGTTCGGTGATTTGTAGCGTCTGCCTTCAGCCGGACCTGGATGCACGTGGAGTATCGAATCGTCGCGGTCGAGCGCGGCGGCGAGTGGCGGGCGCACGCGGAGCGCGTCGACACGGGCGATCGGTTTGGGATCGAATGCACGGGGGCGAGCCAGGGAGATGCCATCCGGCGGCTGACCGCGTGGCTCGACTGGCAACGCGCGCACGTCGCCGCACTGGAAGCGCTGCAAGACGCGGAGCGCGCGTATCATCGGGTGGTCGCCGCCAACGCCTTCGCCGGCGCAGGCGACCGACAGACGAGGGAACGCCTGGAATCACTCGCGGCGCTGGACCGAGCGCGCGCGCAGCTCGACGCGGTCCGCGCGAAACGCCCGGAAACCTCGTAGCCACGCCGAAGCTCGCGCCGGATACCAGCGAGCGGAGGCGGGAGGCTTTAGCCGAACGACGGGGAGCAATCATGAAACTGTCTCGGGCCGAAGCAGAACAGCACCTCAAGAAATTGACCGGCTGGACGCTCGATGGCGACGCCATCAACAAACAATACACGTTCGCCGATTTCGTCGCGGCGGTGGCGTTCGTGAATCGCCTGGTGCCCGCAGCGGAAGCCGCGGATCATCATCCCGACATCCTGATCAACTACAAGCGCGTCACGCTGACGTATTCGACGCACAGCGAGGGCGGTCTGACCATGAAGGACTTCGACGGTGCGGCGATGGCGGACAGGATGGAAAAACGCTGAATTGGGTAGTTGGGTAATTGAGTAGTTGAGTAATTGATGCGACTCAAGAAAACGTACAGTTCGCGGGAAGTCGCTGCGCTGACCGGCTTGTCGGCCAGGCAACTGCAGGTGTGGGACGCGAGCGGTCTGATTTCCTCCGCGATTCCCTCGCATCGCACCGAAGCGGGCGGCTACACCGAGCGCCGGTACACGCCGATCGATCTCTTCGAGCTACTCGTGCTCGCCGACCTGCGTCGCCGCCGATTCTCGGTGCAGCAGCTCCACCACCTGCTGCGGATTCTGAAGGAACGGTTCGGCCAGCGGTTGTTCGATGCGACGGGCGGCGGAGGGTCCGTGCAGCTGCTGACCGACGGCCAGGAGATCTATGCACGGACGACGAGCGGTCAGTTTTTCAACATCTTGCGAACGCCGGCGCAGCCGCTGCTGGCCATCGGGAACGAGGGACTGTTGAAGGAGCTGAGCGGAAAGGTGAAGAAAGTTAGAAGGAAGAAGGCAGAAGGAAGAAGCGCAATCTGAAATCTTCAATCAATCTGAACGCTGAACTCTGAACTCTCACCGAATAGGGAAGATTTTCTCCAAGTCATCCGCCGGCCGGGGAATCACGTGGACGCCGACCAGCTCGCCGACGCGCCGTGCCGCAGCCGCGCCAGCATCAGTCGCCGCCTTGACCGACCCGACGTCGCCGCGCACGATCGCGGTGACGAGGCCCGCGTCGACCTTCTGCCAGCCCACGAACACGACGTTGGCCGTCTTGCACATCGCGTCGGCGGCTTCGATCATCCCCACCAAGCCGCGCGTCTCGACCATGCCGAGCGCGTCGCCGATGTCTCGTTTGTCTTTTTCAGCCATTGATCACGTCCTATGTGATCTTACCTCGTGCCGCGACGGGAAGCGTGTCCACGACCCGGTCGCCCTCCACGAGGCGGACGACGTCCACCAGATTCGAGACGACGCAGGAGTGGTTGGGAAGGATGCGCACGCGATCGCCCGGCAGGAGCCGCGTGTGACCCGAAACTCGCACCGTCGCGTGTTCTTCGGAGAGCCGTTCGATCGTCAGCGACGCATCCACCTGTCGCGGTGAGTCGCCCGTGCCGCTCAAAACGGCGCCGTACCCCGCCGCCTTCGCGATGCCGCGCGCCTGATCGTGGGTGAGAGTCTTGCTGCCGCAATCGAGAATGAGGCGATCGGCCGCGGGTCTCGAGACGACGGTCGCGAGGACGGTCAGCGCGCAGTCATCGAGCGTCGCCGCGCCGAGCGCGACCTGCGTCCGATCGAAGTACACGTAGTTGCCTGGGCGCAGCTCCGTCAGACCCTTCTGGCCGGCGCTGAAACGCAGCGTCGGCGTGGCGCCGACCGACACTTCCTCGAGCGCGATGCCGGATTTCGTCGCTCGCTCGCGGAGCGCCGTCAGGATCTCTGCCTCTCGCCGTGCGACCGCACGCAGCTCCTCGTCTGATGCGGCGTGATAGCCGTGGCCGGCGTGGCTCAGGAGTCCTCGCAGCCTCAGCCCCGGCATCGCCGCGATGGCCTCGACGAATCCCATCGCGTCGCCGTCAGGATCGATCCCGCATCGATGGAAGCCGACGTCAACCTTGATCAGGACGTCGAGCGCGCGTCCGGCTCGCTGCATCGCATCGGACCACGCGCGCGCGACGTCCTGATGGTCGACGATGATCGACAAGCTCGCACGATCCATGAGCGCGATCAGACGCGCGGCGTTGAACGGATTGATCGGATACGGCAGCCGGATGTCGTCGATGCCGGCATCGACGAACACCTCGGCTTCCCCGAGCTTCGCGCAGCAGATGCCGACGGCGCCTTTCTCGATCTGCCACTTGGCAATGGTCGGCGATTTGTGCGTCTTCGCGTGAGGGCGGAGCCCTGTCGAGCCATAAGTAACTGTTACCGAGCGGCGATTCGTCGCGCCATAATTCCGGTTACCGAAGCAGAGGGCTGATCCGCAGTCGTGGACCAGGTGTTCATGAG
>JACPZV010000209.1 GCA_016195295.1 Acidobacteriota bacterium | reverse complement strand
GGTCAGCCCGCAGGTGTAGATGCGCACGGTGTTGTCGGGACCCGGCGAGAACGGTTCCTCGCCGCGAGTCAAAGTGTTGTACAGACGCATCGAGTTATTTGGCGGGTCCGAAAGGACCCGCCCTACGTTACCTCATGGGAGGGGCCGCGTGGCGCGCCACCGCGGATCGCCGGCAAAGGCGATCGCGATCTCGAATTGCCCGCCGCGCGCCTGGAATCGGACGTCGCAGCGCCGCTCACCGCCGGCCGCGCCTTTGACGAGCACGCCGCGCAGCGTGCGCGTCAGCTCGTCGACCGTCGCCGGGGCAAAACTGACGTGCGCGAGCACGGCCTGAATGACATCTTTCAGCAGATCGTCGAACGGGGTTTCGTCGGAGAGCTCCAGCGCGAACAGGAAATCGTGGTCCGGCACGTCGCGAATTCTACAGTGAAAGGCGGGCGAACAGCACGCGGGCCCGCTGGCAATCGGCGCCGATCTGCGCGCGCAGCGCGTCCAGCGACGCGAACGCACGCTCGTCCCGCAAGCGCTGGATGAAGCTCACGCGCAGCGTGGCCCCGTACAAATCGCGGTCAAGATCAAAAATATGCGTCTCGACGCTCGTCCGGCCCGAGGCGTCGACGGTCGGCCGCGTCCCCACGTTCGTGATCGAGCCCCGCACCACATGTCCAACGCGCGTCGTCGTCGCGTACACGCCGTGGGGCGGGAGCAGCTCGTTGTCGGTGCACACATTGGCCGTCGGAAATCCAAGCGTCCGCCCTCGCTGATCACCGCGGACGACGGTGCCATCAATCGCGTACTGATGACCGAGCAGCGCGCCGGCCTCGTCCACGCGGCCTTCACTCACGAGCCGGCGGATCCGCGTGCTGCTGACGACGAAGTCTTTGTAGCGGACCGGATCGATCTTCTCGGCCCTGAAGCCGTAGCGCGCGCCGAGCGTCCGCAGCAGCGAGAAGTTTCCACTGCGGTCGTGGCCGAACAGAAAATTCGCGCCCACCCAGACCTCGGCCACGTGCAGCCACTCGACGAGCACCGTGCGCACGAACGTCTCGGGGTCCCACTGCGAGAGCTCGCGCGTGAACCGGACGATGGCGGCGCCGTGGACCCCCGCGTCGGCAAAGGCCTCGAGCTTCTGCGCTTTGGTCATCAACAGCGGCGGCGCCTTGTCGGGCCGGATGACGCGCGGCGGGTGCGGATCGAACGTCATGACCACAGACGAAGCGCCGCGCTCGCCAGCGACGCGCTGCAGGCGATCGAGAATCTTGCGATGTCCGCGATGCACGCCGTCGAAATTGCCGAGCGCGAGCACCGGGTGCACCCACCACGCGGGCCGCGCATCGTCGGGGAAGTGAATGATGTCCATCAGAATGAAAAACAACCACGGAGGACGCGGAGGTCACGGAGGAAAGAACCGTACCTGGCTTCACCTCCGTGTCCTCTGTGTCCTCCGTGGTTGATCATCGTGCGACCTCCAACACCAATCCATCATAGGCCAACTCCACGCCGCGCGGCAGGTGCGCGCAGGTCTCGGCGTGTCCGAGATCGTGCGCGATGTGCGTGAAGTAGGCGCGCTCGGCGCCAAGGCGCGCGACGACATCGATCGCTTCCGAGACGCTGAAGTGCGTCGGGTGCGGACGATGGCGCAGCGCATCGAGAATGACCGTGCGAACGCCGGTCAAGAGCGGCCACGACTCGTCCGGAATGCGACTGCAGTCGGTGAGATACGCGAATGCGCCGACGCGGAAGCCGAGAATCGGCAGGCGCCCGTGAAACAGCGGGACGGGCACAATCTCCGCGCCGCCGAGCGAAAACGGGCCGGCAATGCGAAACAGCGCCAGCTGCGGCAGCCCGCCGCCGACTTGCTCCGGCGTGTCGAAGACGTACGCGAACATGCGGCGCAGGCTCGCGAGCGTCCCGCCGTCCGCGTAACACGGAATCGGCGCCCGCTGCATCTGGTTGTACCGTCGCACATCGTCCAGGCCCATCACGTGATCCGCGTGGCTGTGCGTGAAGAGGATCGCGTCGACGCGCCGAACGTTTCGGGTCAGCGCCTGCTCGCGAAGGTCGGTCGACGTGTCGACGAGAATCGAGCGCACGGCGTCCGCGAACGGCGATCGAGACGTGTAGGCCGGGTCCTTGGGACCCGGCTCAATCTCGATGAGGGGCGAGAGGGAGCTGTAGGCCGGGTCCTTTGGACCCGGCTCGATCTCAATCAGAATCGACGGCCGCGTGCGTCGATCGCGCGGATCGGTCGATCGGCAGACGGCGCAGTCGCAGCCGATCGACGGCACGCCGGACGATGTCCCGCTGCCAAGAACGGTGATGCGAAGGGCTGAGGGCAAAGGGCTGAGGGCTGAAGGCTAAGGGAGGGCTAGGGTTCGATGATGCGCTTCGCGCCGCCGGAGACTTCGACGAAGCGCAGGCGCAGCTCGTAAAGGACCTGTTCGAGCACCTGACGCTCCTCCGCCGTCAGGTTCCCGCGCGTTTTGGTTTCGAGGAGCGAGAGGATCTCGATCATCTGCGCGGCACCCGCCAAATTCCGTTCCGCCGGCTGGCCGGTCATCGGATCGGAGAGATCGCCGAAATGAATCGCGGCCGTGCTCGCCAGCGAGAGGACGAACGCGGTGAAGCTCAGTGAGGCATCGGACGACTCGGACATTTGATTAAGATTACCAAATGTCCTCATCGAACCGCGCCGCCGACGAATTCACGCGTCTGGTCGAGATCATGGCCACGCTGCGGGGCCCGGACGGCTGTCCGTGGGATCGCGAGCAGAGCATCGACACGCTGAAGCCGTTCGTGCTCGAGGAAACCTACGAGGTGCTCGACGCGATCGACGCGCACGACCACGCGGCGCTGTGCGAGGAACTGGGCGACTTCGTCTTCGAAGCCGTCTTCCTCGCCCAGCTCGAGTCCGAGGCCGGACACTTCACGATCGCCGACTCGCTCCAGCGCGTGGCGGATAAACTGGTGCGTCGCCACCCTCACGTCTTCGCGCGCGATGCCGGCGACGCGCCAATCGACTCGGCCGGTCAGGTGCGCACGCGGTGGGAAGAAATCAAAGCGCAAGAGCGCGGCGGCGCGGCGAAGCCCCGGACGCTCCTCAGTGGGATCGCGCCCACGCTGCCGGCCCTGCTTCGCGCGTACCACATCGGCGTTCGCGCGGCCTCCGTCAACTTCGACTGGTCGCGCGCGGCCGACGTCGTCGACAAGATCCAGGAGGAGGTCGACGAGCTACGCGAAGTCGTGGCCCACGGCCGGCCCGTCGACCCCGCGCGCGCCGAGGAAGAAATGGGCGACTTGCTCTTCTCCGTCGCCCAGCTCGCGCGACAGCTCGGGATCGAACCAGAGACGGCGCTGCGAAAAGCCAACGACAAGTTCACGCGGCGCTTCACCACAATGGAACGTTCGATTGCCGATTCAGGGCGGGCGATGACGACGATGACGCTCGACGCACTCGAACAGGAGTGGCAACGCGCGAAATCCCAGCAACGAGCTGAGTAGAACTGACGGTGGCCACGAAGGCACGAAAACGTGAAGAAGAAGAAAGAAAATAATGGGATTATAAAGAGACACAAGGAGACTCACGTACAAGAAGAGTCACAGGACGATGCGCTTCAGCCCTCCTGTAGCACAGGCACGTTGAAATTGAGCAGCAAGCCCACTCGCAGGCTCGACACGCGCAGGTAGCTCAAGAGCTGGGCTCGGTGGACCGCGGCCAACTGCTCTACCGACTTGATTTCCAGAACAAGCTGGCCTTCGACCACGACGTCAAGTCGCTGGCTGCACAGCAACTGGCCACGATATCTGACGGGGTAGGTTTTTTCAGACTCGAAAGAAATACCGGCAGCCGTCAACTCCAGCTCGACGGCGCGAGAGTAGATGGTCTCCAGCAGCCCAGGGCCGAGAGCGCGATGGACGTCGATGCAACACCCGATCGTTCGATGAATCAGCGCTTCGAGGTCATCGGATAGCTGGCTCGAAACTTTCAGCACACTAACTCCTCTTCTTCGTGCCTTCGTGTTTTCGTGGTTGCATTTAGTGGAGCGACAGGCTGCGACCGGTAAACGTGTGCACGTTGAGAGAACGGCCATCGGTGTCCATCGTCACCGCGCCGTCCTGGTCGGTCCGAAAGATCTCCGATCCGATCGCGCGGTAGCGGTCGAGCACTTCCAGCGCGGGATGGCCAAAGTGGTTGCTTCGGCCGGCGCTCACGACGGCGATCCGCGGCCGCACCGTCGCGACGAACTCGGGCGAACTCGACGTCAGGCTGCCGTGATGCGGCACCTTGAGGATTCGCAGCCGCGCCGGCGGTATCAGCGGCGCGATCTCGTGTTCGACCGCCTTCCCGATGTCACCTGTGAGCAGAACCGAGACTTCACCCCACCGCAGCTCGAGCACGATCGAATCGTCGTTGCGGACCTTCTGGCGTTCCCAGTCTTCGACCGCGGGATGCCGCGCGATCACGTCGACGCCGTCGATGACCCGCCGCTCGCCGCGGTACACGTTCGTCCATCGCGCGCCGGTGGACTGCGCCGCACCGCGGAGCGCGGCGAGCGACTCGAGGCGTGGGACCGGAATGCCTTCCCAGATCTCGCGCGGTCGGAACTCGCGCACGATCGCGGGCGCGCCGCCAATGTGATCGGGATCGCCGTGCGTCAGCACGACGTCATCGAGCCGCGCGACGCCCGCGTCCCGAAGCACGGGCGCGACGACGCGGTCGCCGATGTCGAACGTCGAGGCGGACGACAAACCGCCCGTATCCACGAGCAGCGCCGCGCCGGCGGGAAAACGCACCAATGCCGAATCACCCTGCCCGACATCGATGAACGTGACGTGCAATCGTCCGTCGCCGCGCCCCGCAATGAGCGTGCGGGGATCGATGAGGATCCACAACGCCGCCCCAATCGCCAGCGCCGCGGCCGGCCGCCTCCCCGTCGTCCACGCGACGATGGCGGCGACGTAGTAGATCGCCACGGCGAACGGCGAGGGCGGCGCAGTCCGATACGTCAGCATCGGCGCGAACCGGACGAGGTCGGCCGACCGCACGAGACCGGCAGCGCCGAGGTGCGCGATCCACCCGGCCACCCCCGTCAGCGTGGTCGAAATCGCCGCAAGCGGCACGACCGCCATGCCGGCAATTTGCGCGACGCCCATCAGCGGAATCGCGACGAAGTTCAACCCGAGGCCGGCGAACGTCACGCGCGAGAACACGGCGGCGCCGACCGGGAACAGCAACGCCTCCGCCGCGGCCGACGCGGCGAACGTCGCCACGAGCGGCGCCACGAGGCGCGGCCATCGTCGATCGGTCACAGCCGGTACGACGACGAGAATCGCGAGCGTCGCGCCAAAGGTGAGGATGAACGCGGGGTCGGCCACCGACAGCGGATCGGTGGCGACAAGCAGCGCCGCAACAACCGCCAGCATGTTGAGCGGCGCACCGCGATGATCGAACGCGCGACCGACGAAGTACACGACGGCCATCAACGTCGCGCGGTCCACCGACGCACCGCCCCCGACGAGCATGGCGTAGGCGATCAACAGAACGATGGCGGCGAGCATCGCAGCCCGGCCGAGCCAGCCCGCGACACGAAACGCGAGGAGCAGCAGGCCAGCGAGGATCGCGATGTTGCCGCCCGAGATCGCGATGACGTGATACGTGCCCGCTTCCTGCAGACGACGCTGGACATCCTCATCGAGGCCGGCGCGGTCACCGATCACGATGGCCGCGACGATGGCGCTGGATCTCGGGCTCCACCCTCCGACGGCGCCGGCAATCGCGCGGCGGGCGAACGCGCGCACCGCCGCGAGGCGCTCGTCGATCCAGGTGCCGCGCGCCAACACCTCGATCAGCGCGCCGCTCTTCGTCGTGCCCACCAACGTCGTCCCGCGCCGCGCCAGCGCGCGCTCGTGATCGGGCACGCCGGGATCGAGGTAGCGCGACGGCCG
>JACPZV010000149.1 GCA_016195295.1 Acidobacteriota bacterium | reverse complement strand
AGGTTCGCCGGGATGCCGCGAATCCGAAGGCCGATGAACGTCGAGAGCAGCGCCAGCGGAATCACGGCGGCCACGATGCCGGCGGCGCGCCCGTTGCGCAGGAACACGTACAGCACCAGCGTGACGAGCAGCGCGCCCTCGAGCAGGTTGCGAAACACCGTCGTGAGCGTCGTGGCAATCAGAATCGAGCGGTCGTAGTACGGCGCGATCCGCACGCCCTTCGGCAGGACGGCGGTGTTGAGATGATCGATGCGGTCCTTGATCTCCGACAACACCTCCGACGGATTTTCACCTTTCCGCATCAGCACGATGCCCGTGACGACCTCGTCCTCGTCGTTGCGGCCGACCACGCCCTGCCTCGGCACCGAGGAGATCGAGACGTCCGCGATGTCGCGAATCAGCAACGGCGTCCCGCCGTGCTCGGCGACGACGACCGAGCCGATGTCCTCGGGCGATCGCAGGAGACCGACGCCGCGAATCAAATACTGCTGCTCGCCCTGCTCGAGGTAATTCCCGCCGGCATTGGCATTGCCGCGGCCGAGCGCCGTGAAGACCTGCTGGAGCGTGACGCCGTACGCCTTCATCCGCGAGAGATCGACGTTCACCTGGTACTGCTTGATGAAACCGCCGCGGCTGACGACGTCGGCCACACCCGGCGCCATGCGCAGCGCCCGCTCGACGACCCAGTCCTCGAGGCCGCGAAGCTCGGTCGGGTTGGCCGTGTCGGACACGAGCCGGAATCGATAGAGCTCGCCGACCGGCGTCGAAAGCGGCGCGAGCTGCGGCTGAATATTCGCCGGCAGATCCGCCTGCGGCACGCGCTCGAGCACGCGCTGCCGCGCGAAGTAATCGTCGACCTGATCGTCGAAGGTGAGCGTCAGAAACGAGAGGCCGAACTGCGTGTGCGAGAACATCCGTACCGCGTGCGGCACGCCGGCGAGCACGATCTCGAGCGGAATCGTGATCTGCTTCTCGACCTCTTCAGGCGCGTGACCCGGAAACAGCGTGATGACCGTCGTCTGGACGTCGGTGACGTCGGGAAACGCCTCGACCGGCAGCGAACGAAACGAGACGAGGCCGCCGGCGATGAACAAGCCGGTGAGGAGAAGGAGGAACAACGGCTGGTAGAGCGCGAACGAAACGAGTCGCTTGACCATCAGCCGCCCCTCTTGTTTTCCTCTTGCCGCAGCAGGAGCGCGCCGTCGACGACGACGCGGTCGCCGGCGTGCAGACCGCCGAGCACCCGGCGTTCGGCGCCTTCGCCGGGCGCGACGTCGATCGCGCGGCGCACGAACTGACCGGCGCCCGACTCGACGTACGCGAACGTCCGGCCGTCCTCGGTGAAGATCGCCCGCGACGACAGCATGACGACTTTCGTGGCGGCGGCGACGTCGAGCGCGATCGTCGCGAACATCTCCGACTTGAGCCGGCCGCGCGCATTCGGCACGCTGATCCGCACCTTGGCCGTCCGCGTCGTGGGATCGATGACCTCGCTGATGTGGTTCACGCGGCCGACGAACTGCTCGCCCGGGTACGCGGCGGTCGTGATCGTCGCCGGCTGGCCGACGGTGACGAGATGCAGGTCGCGCTCGAAGAGATCGCCCATCACCCACACCGTCGACAGGTCGGCGATCGTGATGACGGGTGTGCTGTCGCTCTGGACAAATTGCCCCTCCGTCACCTTGCGCTCGATGACGATACCGGCGATGGGCGCCGGGATCGGCACGCGGCCGGTGAACGAGGCGAACTGATGATCGTCGTCGAGGCCGAGCGCCCGTAACGCTTGCTCGGTCCGCGCCAGCTTGGATTGCGCTTTCGCGAGATCGCTCTGCGCCTGCTGCAGCGCGATCTTCGAGGCCGCGTCGTGCCGGAACAGATCCTCGGTCATGGCCGCGGTCTTTTCGGCGAGCTCGAGATCCTTGTGGCTCTCGATGTGCTCGCCGACGGCCGCCGCGGCCTCCCGGCTGTTGACCGCGCAGAGCGCCTGGCCCTTCGAGACGATGTCGCCGACCTTGACGCGCAGATCGACGATCTGACCGGAGAGCGGTACGAGCACGCGGGCGAGGCGATCCTCATCGAACTGCACCTTGCCGGCGATCGTCAGGAGGGTGGTCGTCTCGCGCTCCGCGATCGGCGCGACGGTGAGCGACGCGCGCATCTCGTCGCTGACGACGACCGCCTCGGGGGACGCGTGGAGATCCGCGGCGTGTGTCTCCGCCGCCGGTGACGCGGCCGGCTCCGCGTGTCCGCCGCAGCCCGCGGCGAGAAGGGCCGACCACGGCAGCACCACCGTCAGAAGTCGGAATCGAGTCATGGCACGACCTCCGTGCCGACAGCGGCGTTGAGGCGCGTCACCGAGCGCCGCAAACTGGCCTGGGCGTCGACGTAGCTCTGCATCGTGTCGTTGAACGCGCGTTGCGCATCGAGCAGCTCGAGAAGGGTCGCGCCGCCCGCGCGATACGTGTAGGCGGACGTCTCGCGCGCGTGGGTCGCCGGCGTCAGCAAATCCCGTTCGATACTCCCGACGAGATCGCGCGTCGTCACGTACTCGTGATACGCGCTCCGGACCTCGGCGGCGATCTGCGCGCGGCGAGCCGTGATCTGACGCTCGGCGAGATCGCGCTCGGCGCCGGCGCGCGCGATATCGCCCTGATTGCGGCTCGACAGCGGCAACGGGGTGCTGAAGAAGAAGCCGAGCGAGTTCGAGCGGCCCGCGATCCCCTGCTGGCGGCGGTACTCGGCGCCGAGGGTGTAGTCGATGCGCCCGAGCGCTTCCTGCAGACGCAGGTCCGCCGTCGACCGCGCTTGCGCGAACTGCATGGCCTTCAGATCGGGTCGCGCGTCGAAGGCGACCGCCTCCAGCCGCGTGGGATCGGGCGCCGGCTCGGTGCGATCGGTCGAGAGCCGGTCGGTGATGGCGAGCGGTGCGCCCGGCGGCCGCCCGAGCAGCGTGCGCAAGCGGGCCGTCGCGGACGCGAGGTCGAGGTCCACCCGCACGACCGTCGCGCGAAACTGCAGCATCGCGACTTCCGATCGCGTGGACTCGAACGGCGCGATCGAGCCGGCGGCGACGCGCGCGCGGTTCACGCGCGCGAGATCTTCGAACGTGCGCAAGGTATCGGCCAGCAGCGTCCGCGTCGCGTCCGCCGCGATGACGTCGACGCACGCCATCGTCACGTCCTGTCGCAGGGTGCGGATCGCATCGGCAAAGTGCGCGTCGGCCGCGGACTTGACGACGCTGGCGAGCGCCATGCGCGCCTCGCGCTTGCCGCCGCGCTCGAGCGGGACGTCCACGCGCCAGGCGATCTCGGGCGGACCGCCGTTGTTGCTCGCGTCGAACCCCGTGCCGAGCGCGTCGAGATGATCGACGCTGAAGCTGAGCACGGGATTCGGCCTGAGCCGCGCCGTGATCATCGCGGCGTCCGCAATCGTCAAGTTGCTGCGCTCGGCCAGAAGGCTCAGGTTGTGCTGCAGCGCCTCGTCCACCGCCTGGGCAATCGTCAGCGACGCCGGTGCCGCGGACGGGGGCGCCTGCGCGGCGGTGGCCGGCACACACGCGCACAGAAACGAGACGACGAACATCAGTCGTGACATGCGAGGAACTCCGAAAAAAGCGACGGACAGGGAGATGGAATGACGGGGTGATGTCACCCCATCACGCCTTCACACGATCGGTGAGGGAGGAGCGCGGGGCGTGCGGGCGCCGCGGGCGGCGTCGGCGTGAAGCCGTCGATCCTGACGGACCGCGTGTCGAGTGACGGTCGGGGGCGGCGCGAGCGCGTCCTCGATCTCGATGCGAGACGACGGGGCGTCGTTCTGAACGGTCAGATCGCGTCGCGACCCGCCGCCCCGCCACTCCCCCGCGGGCGCGGTACCGTCCACGGTTGGCGCATGTTTGGGCGACTGCGACGTCAGCCGTCCAGCTCCATCGTTGACCCAGACGATGAAACCGCGATCCGTCGACGCGACGATGTCGAGGTCGCCGTCACGATCGATGTCGGTGGCGACAACGCGGCGGAGTTGGACGTGAAACTGCCGATCGACGGCGCGCGCAAAGGCCGCCGTATCGATCGCGCGTCCGATGCGCACGACCGTGCCCGCCGGCACGCCGGCCGCATGCGCTTGAACCGACGCGGCCATCCCGATCGCGAACGCGATCGCGGTCGTCACGACTGCTCGCCGTCCGTTACGCATCAGCACGTCCGCATGATACCGCAGGCATCCCGACGGCGGCGTCGCCCAAACACTGCGACTTCCTTACGACTCGCGCTGACAGACGTCGAGCAGTTGCGCGGGGCTCTCGATCACGCGATCGGCAGGCCCCAGTTGATCCATCGAGAATCCGTCGAAACCGAATCCGTAGCGCGCGAGGCACATCAAGGCAGGGGCGGCGCGCGCGGTCCGCAAGTCGATGATCGAATCGCCGACGAGCAACGTGGATTCGAGCGGCACGCCGGCCGCGCCAGCCAGGTGGCGGAGTCCGGCCGGGTCGGGCTTGCGCGCGAAGGGACCGTCGCCGCCGATCACCGAATCGGCGGGAAAGTGCCGCGCGAGATCGAGACCGTCGAGAATCCGCCGCGTCGCCGCGAGCGGTTTGTTCGTCAGGACCCCAAGCGTCGCCGAGGATGCGAGCGATCGAAGGACGTCGAGGATCCCCGGGTACGGCCGCGTATGGGCGAGGAGGCGCGTCGCGTAGAGCGCGAGATAGCGATCGAGTGCGTCCGCCGGCGGCTCGAGTCCGCTCGCCGCGAACGCGCGCGCGACCAGCGTCGCCGCGCCGTCGCCCACCATGCGGCCGATGCGCTCCTCCGCCAACGGTCGGCCACCGCACGACTCCAATAAGGCGTTGGCCGCGTCCGCGATGTCGCGCCGGGAATCAACGAGCGTTCCATCGAGGTCGAAGACGATCAGACCGAACATGGGATTTGAGGATGTGAGGATTTGAGGATGTGAGGATTT
>JACPZV010000010.1 GCA_016195295.1 Acidobacteriota bacterium | reverse complement strand
TTCGACTGGTCAACGGCTCGCTCCGGCGCGCGGAGATACATGGGTACGAGGCGCACGGAGTCGGACGAAGGGGATTGAAAATCAAACGCTTTCTGGATTAGATCGCCATGCGAGTTCAAAAGACGACGGCCTCATTCGTGCTGTGCATTCGGGACAACGGCTCCGACGACTTGGAACTGCGGAAGCTGTATCAAGTGCTCCCTGATCGTGAGGCCGCGCGCGAGGGCTACCTGCGAGTCGTGGATGAGTCCGGCGAGGACTACCTTTATCCGTCGGATCTCTTCGTGACTGTGAGGCTGCCGTCGGCCGTCGCCAGGCGTTTGATGTCGACGTCTCGACAGAACACTGGCCTCCAAGGCGCCGCAAAGGTTCGGTTGCGGACAAGCCGCGCTTAGCGCTTAGCCTCACGACGTCCCCGCAGCATCAGCAGGTCGATGGCGACATATCTGTTCGCTTGGAACCCGGCGCACGCCGACCCTCCGTCCCTGGTTCGACAGCAACGCCAACTCGACCAGCGCGGTAAGGTGATCGTGAACTGGCGCTCCGGGACTCGTCGCTATCTGCCGGTTGGCAGTCGCGTGTTCATGATCCGACTCGGCGCTGAGCCTCGCGGAATTATCGGCGCCGGCAGGACTGTTACGACACCGCGCGGGTCGTCACCAAGCGAACCTGGACGAACTCGATGAGCACCGCAGCGCCGTGGGCCGTGCCGAACAGCGATTCCTTCGGGCCTTAGCGGAACTCGCAATATCGTTCCCGCCGTGCGCGAGTACCTCGATCACATGATTGACGAAAAGTGCCCAGGCTGGTCCCCTGCACGCCAGAAATACTTTGCTTGGCGGGCTCGCAGGTCGAATTGACCGTGAGAAGGAACAAGGCAGACGGCAAAGTCAGTTCGACTTCTGCCTTCTGCCTTCCCATTTCTTACTTTTCGATTGTCGCTTTCTTCACGTAGTCCAGCTTCGGGAACTGGGCCTTCAAGTACATGTTGCCCTGCGACTGGATGCTGCCCTGGTTCGGCTTCTCGCCGTACTCGGCGCTGATCTTGTCGACCGCATCCATGCCGGACGTCACCTGGCCGAATGGCGCGAACCGCTGCGAGTCGAGGAAGCCGTTGTCCTTGAAGTTGATGAAGATCTGCGTCGATCGCGAGTTCGGCGCCGACGTCTGCGCGAACGTCACGTAGCCTCGCTTGTTGCTCTCCTTGACCGGATCGTCCTTGATGCTGGCGCCGAACTTCTTCTGCACGGCGGGATCGGCGTTGATCCCGAACTGCACCATGAAGTTCGGCACGACGCGGAAGAAGCGCGCCTCGTCGTAGAAGCCGTTCTTGACGAGCGCGTAGAAGTGATCCGCGGCGTTGGGGGCCCACGCGCGGTGCACTTCGACAATGAACGGACCGGCGCTCGAATCGAACTTCACTTTGAAGGTGGCCGGCGCCTTGTCATCTTCCCCCGCCTGACCGGCGAATCCGGTCGCGCCCAGCGCTCCAACAGCCAGTGCAGTTGCCACGAACTTGCGAATCATTGCGGTCTCCTTTTGTTGTTTTCGCTCTCAGCTGTCAGCGTTCAGCTGTCAGCCCTCAGCCCTCAGCTCTCAGTCTACAGGTACAGCGTCCCCTCGCCCGCCAACACGGCTTCTCCGCCGACTCTCACGCTGGCGATCTCGCCCTTCTCGAGTCCAATCGAGATGTGCACGTGGCTTGGCCGGCCCATCTTCACGCCCTGCAGGCTCAACATCGCGCCGGCTTGCTCGGGCGCGACCGCTTTGTGCCGGACGAGATAACAGCCGAGCGGTCCGCTGGCGCTGCCGGTCGCCGGATCTTCCGCGACGCCAATCTCCGGGGCGAACATCCGGCTGTACACCGTCGCCCGATCGTCGCCCGGCTGCTTTGAAAAGACGAAGACGCCGTGCGCGCTCGTATTCTCAGACCCCAGCAGCTGATCGAGCGCGTCGCGGTTCACGGACGCGCCGTCGACGGCGCTGCGTGTGGTGAGCGGCACGAAGAGAAACGGCACGCCGCACGACACGACCTGCACGGGCAGCGCCGTGCCCGCCACGGCCGCACTGGGCAACGAGAGCGCCTTCGCCGCGCCCGACGGATCGGCGATCGGATCGCCAAACGTCGGGGTCGGCTGCGTCATCCACGCGAAGCTCAAGTCGTCTTTGGCCCACGTCAGCGAGACGGGTACCGGACCGATGCCGAGACCGAAGACAAACTGCTCGCGTCCGCGCGCAATCACGCCGGAGCGCGCCAGCGCGAACGTGCTCCCGATCGTCGGGTGCCCCGCCATCGGCAGTTCCTCGCTCGGCGTGAAGATGCGCATGCGGACGTCGATGCCAGGGGTGCCCGGCGTCTCGGGCGGCAGCACGAACGTCGTCTCCGAGAAGTTCATCTCCTTGGCGACGGCCTGCATCGTCTCGGCCGACAGGCCGCGGCCGTCGAGGAACACCGCGAGCTGATTGCCGCCGAAGAGATGGTCGGTGAAGACGTCGTAGTGGAGGAAGCGGTATGATCGCGCCATGTTGTACGCGCATTTTACGACGAGCGAGGGCAAGTTCACCGCGCGGTTGTTCGACGCGGAAACGCCGAACACCGTGGCGAATTTTTCAAGCCTGGCGGACGGATCGAAGGAATGGACCGATCCGCGCACGGGCAAGAAAGTGAAGCAGCCGTATTTCAACGGCACGATCTTCCATCGCGCGATCGACGGCTTCATGATCCAGGGCGGCGATCCGCTGGGCCAGGGCACCGGTGGACCCGGCTACACGTTCTCGGACGAGTTCCACCCCAAGCTGCGCCACGGCAAGGCCGGCATTCTGTCGATGGCGAACCGCGGGCCCAACACCAACGGCGGGCAGTTCTTCATCACGCTCGCGGCGACGCCGTGGCTCGACGACAAGCACAGCGTGTTCGGCGAAATCGTGTCCGGAATGGACATCGTGACGAAGATCGGCACGACGCCGACGAGTAAACCCGGGGACCGTCCCTTGAAGCCGATCACGGTCGAGTCGGTGACGATCGAGAGGAAGTAGGCCGGGTCCTTCCGGACCCGGCTGCACAGGCGGGTCCACAGGACCCGCCCTACATCTCAGGCGCCGTGCCTCCTGAGCAACGCCGCGGCCTCGCGATGATTTTTTTCCTGCGCGAGCGAGAGCGCGGTCCGGCCTTCAGCATTTGCGGCGCTGACGTCGGCGCCCTGCGCGATGAGCGCCTTCATCGCGTCGAGATTGCTGCCGGCGGCGGCCAGATGGAGCGGCCGCCAGCCGCCGGCGTCGGCCGCGTTGACGTCGGCTCCGCCGCCGATCAGCAATCCCGCGACGAGTTTGTGATTGCCCGCGAGCGCGGCGTGCAGCGGCGTGTTGCCGTTGGTGTTGCGCGATCGCGCCGCGACGCTGGCGTCGTGCGCCAGCAACAGCTCGGCGACTTTGGCGTGCCCGAAGAACGCCGCGAGGTGCAGGGGCGTCCAGCCATCCGGGCTGTAGGTGTCGACGACCGCCCGGTTCTCGGCCAGGAGCCGCTCCACGCGCTCGACTTCGCCGGCGGCGCACGCCTCGAAGATCGACAGGGCCGCGCCGCGCGCCACCAGCAGATTGACGATGTCTTTCTGGCGGTGGTAGACGGCCGTCAGGACCGCGCTCTCGCCGGTCCGGCTGCGCGCGTCGATGAGCGCCGGATCGGCCGACACCATCGCCTTGACCCGCTCGAATTCCCCCGCTTTTATCGCGTCGATAAAGCCTGCCGCATCTGAGGCATAGTCCGGCATGCGAGCGATTCTACTCCGCCGAAACTGTCCTTGACTGACCGGACCAAGGGGCGTATCTTCCACCACATTAATTAGGAGGCGCCCGATGGAAGTTGATCGCAGGGCATTTATCGCCAGTCTGGGTGGGGCCGCCGCCGTGGCCACGATGAGTTCCGAGGCCAAAGCGGACGCGCTCGAGCACTACATGGAGGAAAAGCTCGACGAGATGGTCGCGGCCCAGGGACGCGGCGGGCAAGGTCAAACACCGGGGCAACCCGAGAAGTTCCCCACCGTCGCGGAGATCGAGGATCGGATCGAGAAGAGCAACGTGCGCCGTGGCGCGGGCAGCCTGTTCGCGTCGAACCGCGGCAACGTGAAGAAGCTCGAGCCGATGCCGAAAGTGCCGACGCTGCTGGACTTCTACAAGCTCCGGTTCGAGCCGGCCAACCACGTCCTTCAAAGCGCGACGCGCGCGATGAAGACCGGCATGTCCGAGGAAATCATCCTCGCCTGCCTGATGCACGACGTGGTGCTGAACCTCATCAAGCCGGATCACGGCTGGTGGGGCGCGCAGCTGATCGAACCGTACGTCCCCGAGAAGACGGCGTTCGCGGTCCGCTATCACCAGACGCTGCGCTTCTATCCGGATCCGGAAGCCGGCTACGAATATCCCGACCAGTACTACCGGATCTTCGGCATCGATTACACGCCGCCGCCGCACATCGAGGCGACGTACAAGATGCTCAAGAACCACAAGTGGTACATGGAGCCGCGGATGGTCACGGTGAACGACCTCTACGCGTTCGATCCGAACGCGAAGGTGTCGATCGAGCCGTTCATCGACGTCATCGGCCGCCACTTCAAGACGCCGAAGGAAGGGCTGGGCAACGACAACAGCCCGTCGGCGCACATGTGGCGGACGATCGCGCGGCCGGATTCCCCGCTCTAAACAGCGGCGTCAGCGTTTGCACCGACCCTGAAGCACGAAGAAGATTCTTTTCTTCTTCGTGCTTTCGTGTTTTCGTGGTGGCATTTCTTACAGGAGATCACCGTGACACGCGCGCTTCCGTTTCTGGCGGTTGGCTTGGTGTTAGGCGTCGCGACCCAGGCGACGGCCCAGGGCAAGATGCAGAGCTACAACGGATTGGAGATGACGCCGGCCAGCGTCGAGCGCGCGCCGACCGCCAGCCTCAAGGACTGCCCGCCCGGCAGCAACACGGTCACCGCCACGACCCGGCCCGGCGCGGAATTCGCCATCGTCACGGTCAAGTTCAAGGTGACGCCCGCGTTCAAGCCGGCGCCGATCAAGCGGCCCGTGCTCATGGACGCCTCGGGTAAGGCATTCAATACTGCCGTCCAGTTCGTGGACGTGGCGAGTGTGCCCGAGTTTTCCTGTTCGATACCCTTCCGCGTGCCGGCGGGCACGGCGGTCAAGGCCTTGCAGGTCGAGACGGCGACGCTCGACCTCACCGGGCTCGAGATGAAGAAGCCGTAGGCGCGCGCCGCAGAAAACCGGGTGGCGGGCCGGCGGGAGGCGCCGGCCCGGCCCGCCAGCCGATGTTGGCCACCCAGGTTCCCCAAGTGTCCGCCGTCCTCACGTACTCTCCGAGGAGCCACGCGCTTCCGTCGGCTGGATCGAACGCGGCGCCGAAATAGTCGCCCCACCGCTGGCGTCCGCCGAAATCCCCGGTCGGAGTGTTTTGAATGCCTTCCCCCGCTTTGAGGAGTGCGGCGGCACGCAGCGTATTCAGTGGATCCGTTCCGAGCCGTCCCGTGTAGTACGCGGACGGGAACTCGGTTGTCGAGGAGACCCCAAAGACCAGCGCGACGTTGTTGGAAGGGTCGGCCATGATCGCCGGGAAGAAACCGTGCACACGGTCGGCGCCGAACGTGGAATCCTGGCGGAACGTGACGGCATTCGGCCACTGGCTGACGTCAATCTGCGCCCACCGCACGGCGCTCACGTCGCCGCTGCCGAAGTTCTTGCGGATGTGTTCCACGATCCAGATCGAGCCGTTCCGGTAGACCGGGCCGGTCTGCAGAGTCGGCCCAATCGAAACCGCAAGCGGTGGAGCGCCGTTGGGCTGCGGAGGGTCGGGAGGCTGCGAACAGGAACCTGTCGTCGCCGGTTGGCTCGTGTTGCGGAAGACGAGTTTTGGCGCGACGAGCTCGTTGTCGACGCTGATGATCCAGAAATCGCATCCGAGCGGATTGACGAGAAACAGCGTTCCGGTTGGCGTGCGGTCGAGGTTGATCACCGGCTGCACCTGTCGCAGCAAGGTGCCCGACGGATCCACAAGCGCGACGTCGGTCCAGGCGCTGGCATCGCCGCTGAGGACACGCGATTTGTCCAGGATCCTGAGAATCAGATGCGGGTTGCCCTCGCTGCCGAACAGCGACTGCGTCGACACGATGGCGACCACGTGGTCGTCGACGGCAATCCTGGATGCGTCCGGAAAATCCCTCGTGCGCGTTCCACCCTCGAGCGTGGCATCCAGCGCGTAGAAGGACCAGTCCGCGGTCGTCATGGTCTGGGGACTCTCGTTTAATGACACCGCGAGAAACAGGTGGGCCACGCACGACCCGAGGGCGCAATTCGGATCGTCGCGGTAGGCTCCGCTCGCGACGAGAAAAAACCGGCGGCTGTCTGGATCGAAGAGGATAGTCGGATCGGTGAGCGCCTCGCGTTGCGTTTTCACAGGCGCAAAGACGTTGTTCAGCCCTTGCGTGGCGATTCGCGCGCCCGTCTTCGACAGCACGGTAATCGAATCGTTCGAGCTGATCACGAGGCTCGCGGGACCGGCCGCGATCGTGAGATCGGGCGGCATGCCGCCGAACGATCGCTGGATGCCCGCGAAGCTGGCCCGGAGCACCAGGCCGCTCGGCGTGCTGTCGACGACGGCCGCCACGACTTCATTCGACGGCCCGCTGGTGCCGGCGGCGTTCCTCGCTCTCACCCGCACGAAGTACGTGCCGTTCGCGACGTCGTTCGTGCTGAGTATGGTCAAGGCGTTGCCCGTGTCGAAGTTCGCCAGGTTGGAGGCACCGGACGTCGAACCCGCTTCGACGATGTAGCTGGTCGGGAGTCCGCCGGAGCTCGCGACGTTCCACGAGAGCGTGACCGTCGACCGGTTCACGGACGCGGCGAGGCGCGTCGGCGCGCCAGGGGCGCTGTGCTCGACAGTCGTGACGCTCACGACGACTTCGTTGGACGGCTCGCTCGCCCCGGCCGCGTTCGTTGCCCTCACCCGAACGAAGTACGTGCCGGCCGGCACGTTGGTCGCGATGTAGCTGGTCGCGGCCGTGCCGGTCGGGAAGCTGGCCAGGTCGCGCGCGCCCGCGGAAGAGCCGGCCTCAATCACGTAGGAAGTTGCGGCATCTCCGGACAAGGGCGCTGTCCAGAGCAAAGTCACTGTCGACGCGGAGACAATGGCCGCCAGACTTGACGGCGCGCCCGGCGGCGCCAGTGCGGAACTGGGGACGGCCAGGCGCGCGCTCGCGACGCCGGCGATCGTGAGAAGCCCGAGAACCGGCAAGCTCCGCGCGACCCGTCGCATCGGTGCACCTCGCCTCAGCGGTCGGCACATTATGCGGCAAATCTCAAAGCGGGGCGCGCAGGCTTCGCGCGGCCGGCCGAATCGTTTGACCAGCAACTACTTCATGCTAAGCTGAAGATCTGGTCGTCACGCGATCGGCCCCCGAGGTGCCTTGAGCCCTGAAGATGCGTCCCCCGGTGAACCTGGTGAACCGGCGGCGGCAACAGATCGGATTCACCGTGAAATCGTTCAGTTGATCGCGTTGATCGCCGTCGCGACCGCTGCGTTTCTGCTCACCCGCGCCGTCGCCGCCAGCACTCGCCAAACCAACCTCCGTGACGCGGCCGCGTGGTACACGCAGGGAGAACAGCAGCTCCACGCGGGCGACCTCGACGGCGCGATTGCCGCCTTCCGGCGCGCCTCGGTCAAGAATCCGGAAGAGCGCGAGTACGTACTGGCCCTGGCGCGCGCGCTGGCGGCTAAGCGACTGGACGACGAAGCGCGCAGGGCACTGCTCTTGCTCCGCGAATCGGCGCCGGAGGACGCCGAGATCAACCTGCAGCTCGCCCGGCTCGCCGCGGATCGACAGGATGTCACCGAGGCGCTCCGCTACTATCACAACGCGCTGTACTCGCCCTGGAGCAGCGACCAAGCCGACATGCGCCGGCGCGTGCGGCTGGAGCTCGCCCGGTTCTTGATCGCGCACGATCAGACGAGCCGCGCCGTTTCCGAGCTGCTCGTGTCGAGCGTCGACACGCCCGAGACCGCCGCGGCGCACGTCGAGCTGGCGCGCCTGTTTTCGCAAGCCGGCGATACGCGCCATGCCGCCGATCAGTTCGCGAGCGCGCTGCGCCTCGAGCCCGACAACGGCGAGGCGCTGGCCGGCGCGGGGGGGACCGCGTTTCGCCTCGGCGACTACACGCTGGCCCGACGTTACCTCCGTCGCGCCCCCGCCGACACCAACATCACGTCACTGCGCGAGGTGGCCGATCTCGTCGCGTCCGCCGACCCGCTGGCGAGCCGTCTCGCGGCTGCGGAACGTCAACGGCGATTGCTCGCCGCCTTCCGCTACGCCCGGCAGCGCTTGGACGCGTGCGTCGTCGCGCGCGCGCAGCCCGACGCCGATGCGGCCGCGCTGCAGCGCGAAGCGGCGGCTTTTGCGCGGAAGCTGAGGCCACCGGCCATCCGCGAATCCGAAACGATCGACGCCGGCGCCGAGCTTGCGTTCCGGATCAGCCGGGCCGCCGCTCAGCGTTGCGCGCCCCCAACGTCGATGGATCGCGCGTTGGACCTCATCGCCAAGATGCACGGAGCCGACGCGCGGTGACCGCTCGTCCCCTTCGCGCGTGGCAGATCCGACTGCGCGAGAACCAGTTGTTCCTCGCCTTGACGATGGTGATCGGCATCCTCGCCGGTCTCACGGCCGTCCTCTTCACGGTCGCCATCGAACAGACCAGCCGTCGTCTGTTCGGCTTGGCGCCCTCGTCTTTCCGGCTCCTCCTGGTCCCGCCACTGATGAGCATCGTCACCGGCGTACTGCTCGCGAAGGTCTTCCCCGACGTCCGCGGCAGCGGCGTGCCGCAAACCGAAGCCGCGTACCAGTTGTCGGGCGGCGTGATTCCTGGCCACGTGCCGTTCGGTAAGTTCCTCACAGGTGTGCTGTGTATCGGCTCAGGGCACTCGATGGGCCGCGAGGGGCCCTCGGTGCAGATCGGCGCTGGGCTGGCCTCGGTCATCGGTCGATGGTTGCGCCTGTCGCCGCAGCGCGTGCGCGACCTCGTGCCGGTCGGCGCGGCCGGTGCGCTGGCGGCGGCCTTCAACACGCCTGTGTCCGCTGTCGTGTTCGCGCTCGAGGAAATCATCGGCGACATGAACGCTGCGCTGCTGGGATCGACCGTTGTCGCATCGGTCGCGGCCGTCATCGTCGAGCGATCGATCCTCGGCAACGCCCCGCTGTTCCGCGTGCCGACCTATCACCTCGTGCACCCGGCCGAGCTCGCCGCCTACGCCGCGCTTGGCGTGATCGGCGGTGTCGTGTCGCTGGCGTTCTGCGAGGGGCTGCTCGCCCTGCGCGCGCTGTTCTCCCGTCTGCCCGCGCCGACGAAGATGCTGCAGCCGGCGCTCGGCGGACTGATCATCGGCGGTCTCCTGCTCGTCACGCCGGCCGTGATGGGCGTCGGCTACGAGTACGTCGACCAGGCGCTCAACGGCGGCCTGCTGCTGAAAACGATGGTCCTGTTGTGCGCGCTGAAGATCGTCGCGACCACGATCTCGTACGCGTCGGGGAATGCCGGCGGCATCTTCGCGCCGAGCCTGTACATCGGGGCGATGGCCGGCGGCGCGGTGGGTACGATCGTCCACCGCTTCGCTCCGTTTCCAACCGGCGACACCGGCGCCTACGCGCTGGTGGGGATGGGCACGCTCTTCGCGGGCATTATTCGCGCGCCCATGACGTCGGTGTTCATGATTTTCGAAATCACCCAGGACTACCAGATCCTGGTGCCGTTGATGGTGGCGAACATGTTGAGCTTCGCCATCTCGCGCCGCTACCAGCCCACGCCCGTGTATCACGCGTTGCTGCATCAGGACGGCGTCTACCTGCCGTCCTCGTCTTCGCCACAACAGCCGCCGCCGGTATCGGTCGGCACGACGGCGTGTTGAAGCCGGAATTCACTTTCCCGTGATGACGAAATGCCCGCGTCTGTTGCGAGACCAGCACGCTTCGGTCTCCTCCTGACAGACCGGCGATTCCTTGCCCAGGCTGATCACGGTGACGCGCGAGTCCGCGACGCCGAGGCTGGCGAGGTAGCTTTCCACGGCGCGCGCGCGCCGCTCGCCGAGCGCCAGGTTGTACTCCGCCGAGCCGCGCTCGTCGCACTGCCCCTGCACGGTCACCTTCGTCGTCCGCCAGCGGTTGAGCCACTGCGCGTCGCGCTGCAGCGCGGCGCGCGCATCGTCGCGCAGCGTGCTCTGGTCGTAATCGAAGAACGCGTCACCGAGCGGATGCTCGGCGTTCAAATCGTCCAGCGACTTGCGGGCGAACAGTTCGTCCTCGGTGAGCGCGCGGGGCGACGCTGCCGGCATCCTTGGGGGCACGGGCGGCGCCGGGGGCGGCGGCGTGACGGCGGGCGCCCGCATCTCGGTCGCCATGGCGCTCGGCGTGGCCATTGGAGTTTTTGTGTGGCAGCCGGCGAATACTGCCGCCAGTCCCAGCACGGGAAGCACGGTGAAGCTGCGTGTCGACATGTCGCTCTCCTCCTTCACATCGGAGCGGGTGGAATGCGGAAGAAGAAAATGATAGAAGAAAAACTATTTTGAGGTCAAATTATAATAATTTGACGTCAAATTGTATGGCCGCTATGCTATCGCGCATGACGCACGCTTCATCGGCGATCGCGCAGCCCGGCGCCCTGAGCCCCGAGCTCGAGTTCCTGCGGCTCTTGTGGGCCGTCGAGCACGGATTGCAGAAGACGTCCAAGCACATGGCGCGCCACATCGGCCTGACCGGACCTCAGCGTCTGGCGCTGCGACTCGTCGGCCAGTTTCCCGGCATCGCGCCGGGCGAGCTCGCCCACCTCCTGCGCCTCCATCCGAGCACGATCACCGGCGTGCTGGTCCGGCTCGAGCGGCGCCGCCTCATCGTGCGACAGGCTCATGCGCACGACCGGCGTCGCGCCCATCTGCTCGTGACGGCTGCGGGCCGGCGGCTGAACCGACCGATCCCAGGTACGGTCGAAGAGGCCGTCAAGCGGCTGCTCGCCCGCCTCGGCAGACGGCGACTCATCGTCGCGGAGTCCGTCCTGACGCAGTTGGCCGAATCGCTGTTGCACGAGAAGACGGGCCACGATCAGGACTCGCAATGAACCAGGCGCTCTCGGATGCGTTCGTCTTTTTCGGAGCGACCGGGGATCTCGCCTACCGGCAGATTTTTCCGGCGCTGCAGGCGCTCGTCCGTCGCGGGCGATTGACCGGGCCCATCATTGGCGTCGCAAGAGACGCATGGACGGTGGAGCGGCTGCGCGCGCGGGCGCACGACAGCCTCGCCCTCGCCGGCGCCGCGCGGCCGTTGTTCTACCTCGCGATCCCGCCGAGCCTGTTCGGCACCGTCTCGGCGGCGCTCGCGCGCCTCGCGTGCGGGCCGCAGTCACGGCTGGTCGTCGAGAAACCGTTCGGCCGGGATCTCGCGTCGGCGCGCGCGCTCAACGAGACGCTGCACCAGTCGTTTCTGGAGCCGGCCGTGTACCGCATCGATCACTTCCTCGGCAAAGAGCCGGTACAGAATCTGCTCTATTTCCGGTTCGCGAACGCCTTCCTCGAGCCGCTTTGGAATAGCGCACACGTGGACAGCGTCCAGATCACGATGGCGGAGGACTTCGGCGTGCGAGGGCGCGGGAAATTCTACGAGGAGGTCGGCGCCGTCGGAGACGTGCTGCAGAATCACCTGCTGCAGATCCTCACGCTTCCCGGTGGCGATCTTCGGTCCGGACACGCGAAGGAATGCGTTTCGCTTCCGGCTCAGCCCCGACGTGTCGATCGCCCTTCGCGCGCAGACGAAGGCGCCGGGCGACGCGCTGATTGGCGAAGACGTGCTGCTCATCGAACGGCATCATCCGTGCGATGAGATGGAGCCGTACGAGCGCCTGCTTGGGGACGCGCGGCGCGGCGATCGGACATTGTTCGGCCGAGAAGACGCGATCGAGGCGGCCTGGCGCGTGGTCGATCCGATTCTCGGCGACGCGACGCCGGTCCGCGCGTACGAACCGGGGAGCTGGGGCCCGATCGAAGCCGATAATCTCACGTCGGGTCACGGCGGTTGGGTGGCCACGGCAGCGGACTCGTAGCCTGCCCGCCGCGCGCGTCAGCGATCTTGCAGACGCCCGCCGGCCGCCGCGTCGAGAAACCAGGACAGCCGGCCGTCGCCCGGACGAATGGCCTGCGCGGGCAGCGTGTCCGGCGCCAGCGGTCCCTCGAGCACGTCTTTCACGCGCGCGGCTTTCCGCGCGCCCGCGACGAGAAACAGCACATCCCGGGCGCGATTGATGACCGCCGGCGTCAGCGTGAGGCGCCACATCGCTACGCGCGCCACGTACTCGGCGCAGACCCACCGATCCTGTTCGGTCAGAGCGTGGGCGTGGGGAAACAGCGACGCCGTATGTCCGTCCTCGCCGAGCCCGAGCAGGACGAGGTCGAACGTCGCGCTCATGTCCGCTGCGCTTCGCGCGACGCCGAAGAACGCGCGAAGCTCATCGTCGTACGCCGCGGCTGCCGCGTGCGGCTCCATCTCGCCGCGCAGGCGATGCACGTTCGCTTCCGGTATCACGATGTGATCGAGCCAGGCGTTCCGCGCCATTCGATAGTTGCTGCGGTCGTCGTCTGGCGGAACACATCGCTCGTCGCTCCAGAACACGTGCACGTTCGACCAATCCAGCTGGCCCGTGACGTCGGGGCGAGCGAGGTGCTCGTACAACGGCCGCGGTGTGACGCCTCCCGCCAGGGCGACGATGAAGCGTCCGCGCGCGGCAATCACCGCGTGCGCGTCCTCGACGAATCGCTGCGCCGCGGCGCGCGTGAGACACTCGAGATCGGCGAACACGTGAACGTCGGCGGCAGCGGGCATGGGGCGATCAGGTCGTCTTCGGTCCCTCGGCCGGCGTTTCGCGGTGCCCGCCGAACTGATAGCGCATGGCGGACAGCACGCGATCGGCAAAGGCGGCGGCGCCCCTGGAGCTGAAGCGCGCGTAGAGCGCCGCGCTCAGGACCGGCACGGGCACGGCTTCGTCGAGCGCGGCGGCAATCGTCCATCGCGTTTCACCGGAATCCGATACGCGGCCGGCGAACGACGCAAGGTCCGCCTGTTCCGCGAGCGCCGCCATCATTCCGTATTCGATGCCGTTGTGGACCATCTTGACGAAATGACCAGCGCCGGCCGCTCCGCAGTGCAAGTAGCCGCGCTGGGCCGTCCCGTCGGGCCGCGCGCGCCCCGGCGTCGCCGGTGCGGCATCCACGCCGGGCGCCAGCGTCTGGAAAATCGGCTCGAGGCGCTGTACCGGCGCGGGTTCGCCGCCAATCATCAGACAATACCCGCGCTCGCCGCCCCAGACGCTGCCGCTCGTGCCCACATCGACGTAATGCAGTCCTCGCGTCTTCAGGTCCGCGGCGCGACGGATGTCGTCGTGATAACGCCGCGTAGCCGGGATCCTCCTCCCAGCGGTCCTGACTGCTGAGCGGTGTGAGCCGCGTCGAAACCCCTCAAGAGACTGCCGAGCGCGCGCTGACCGGCTTCGGCCGGCGCGGTGCCAAATCCCAACGCCAGCCGTCTGAGAACCCGACGAAACCGACCGACCGTGCCCGCCAGGGCACAGACGAGGCCAGCGCGAGCGCGTAGCCGCCGCGTTCGGCCAGAAGCATCGGCGTGCCTTTGTAATCGCCGCCCCACGCGGTGTTGCCGCCGCCGCGATTGTTCAAGTGAGGTGCGAGGAGCACGAACACGCGATAGTCGGTCCGCGCGCCCAGCAGCGGCACGAAGCGGATCCGCTGCAGCACGACGTCGGCCGCGGGGTCCGTCACGATCTCCTTCTCGATGCGATACCGGCCGTCGAGGCTCGTGTTGCGCAACCGATACGCGGGCACGCGCGGCGCCGCCAGCGAGACGTGCGACTGCGCGTCCCGTTTCTCTTCGGAAAAATAGTCGCGGCCGCCTGTCACGATCAGGCCCATGTCCCGCGTGCACGCGCAGTCGACCCGTGGATAGTAGATCTCGTTCAGGATGCCGTGGCTCAGCGTGAACCAGACGTGACTCGCGGAGGCCAGCGCCGTTCCGACGCCGCTCTTCGCGCTCGACGTCCAGCGCGCGGCGATGCCGGGCCAGCCCGGCGCGTAAAGAAAAGGATCAGTGGAATCCATCGGGAAATCCGCGAACCGGATCCTCAGTCTACCTTTTCTCAAATCACGCCAGGCGGCGTGACTACCGCAGCGACGGCAGGCTCCGCGAGCAGGAGGCGCGCGAGGCGGCCGGGGCGATCGGCGTCAAAGGGTGATCGCTCTCGTTTCTCGGATTCCCAGACGAGGGCCTGTGCGAGCTGGCGTCGACGTACCTGTCGGCCAAGGCGCGCGCGTTCGAGTCGTCCTACACCGATCGCATCAGCCCGCCGTTGACCGAACAGGTGGTTCGCGGCGTGCGCTATCGCGGCGCCGACGTGCGTCGCGAGCTCGTGCGTCTCCTCACTGAGGAACACACAATCCCTCCGACGGATCTTGAAATCACCGCGGAAAAAACGTGTGTCTGCCGTTCAGCTCGTCGCCGTTCAGCCAAAGGTGGATGCGAGTCGCGACATCGCGCTCTTTCTCTGCCCCCTCAATAAGCGTGTGCGAAGTGCGGAGATCTAGCGTCCGGACCTTTCCCTTGTCAGGTTCGTCTTGCTTCACGAACTGGAAATGGTAGACGATGCTGTCGGACTCAGGCGGACCCATCCGACGTGCCGGTCAGCATCGTCTGCCAGTCGCCTGTGTCTACTTTGACAAGCTGACCATCCACGAGATCCTTCAAGCGTCCACCCGCACCCCACTTCTTCGGCCGCTCGCCCTGCTTGAGCGTTCGAAGCTCTGGAAACTTCGGCCTTCCGTTTGTCGCCGGAATATCGTTCGGATCGATCCGGGTTGACATTAAGTCACCTCGAATGGAGGAATTGGCCGAGCGCATAGAACACAGCCGCCGCACCTGTCAGGAAAACCACTCTCACGATCCATGTATTCGCGTGGTCCAAGAATAATGAAACCTGACGCGCTCGCCGCCAACGATAGCCAGAAGCCGAGTGACGCCCACGGTTCCTGCGGCGCGAAGCTCCGCGCCATCGCGACGATCATCCCACCCAACACAGTACCTGGTCAGTCCGCCGATCGAACGCGAGATCAAAGCCTTGTCATCGTGAACGGGTTTCTACATAGGGGTCACCACGAGACCCGTTTGGACACCGTCACCTGCCCCGCACCCACGGCCACCGACGGCGAGTGCTTCATCTGGTGGCTGCCGAGAAAGATCAGCACCCCGCCTGCGAACGCGGCGCTCAATCCGGCTGCGCCCAGACGCCTGCGCGTCGCATCGGCTTCGCCGAATTCCGAAAACGAGCCGTTCTCGTTCTTGATGAAGGAGAACAGCCCCACGGTCATCCCGCCCACGAACATCGCCGTGCCAGTCCACACGACAGCTTTTGAGCCGCCCGTTTGCGGCGGCGGAGTCTGCGCCCCTTGGGCGGCTTTGGCAATACTCTCAGTCAGATCGGCCGCAAGGGCCGACGTGCCGAGGCCGCTGAGGACGAAGACGAGCAGCGCGACGACCGTGGTTCGTAGAGTTCTCATGGGATGTCTCCTTTACCAACGAATCTTCGCGCCGAGCTGCAGGCGCCGGGGTGGGATATACCTGGTCGCGACACCAAACGCCGCGTTGTTGCCAAGCACCGACCCGACCGATTCGCTCTGATCGCTGTTGGTCAGGTTCAGCGCGTCGACGAATACGTCGAACCGGACGGTGCTGCCGGTCAGCGCGAATTCCTTCTGGACGCGCGCGTCGAACAGGTTCACGTTGGGCACACGCCGCTCGCCCGTGTTCGACTCCATGTTGATCTGCGGCGACGCGGGGAACCCGAGCCCGCCGACACGGATCGCGCGCGTATAGAAGCGGCCCGTCTGGTGCTGCAGGTTGCCGGACGCCATGATGCCCCACGGGAACCGGTAGATGAGCTGCGCCTTCGCCACGACCGGCCGGTCGCCATTCAACAGTCCCTCGCTGTTGACGAAGTCGTTCGGGCCCGCCACGTCGCGGGCGAACGTGCCCGCCTGGCTGCTCTGGGACGTGACAGGAGTGAACCGGGCGCTCGTACCGAGCCGGCCTTCCGCTTTCGAGAGCACCAGCGACACGACCCCTTGCCAGTTGTGCGACATCCGCTTGGTGGCCATGAAGGTCACGCCGTTGTAGCGCATGTACATCCCGGCCGGATTCGTCTGAAGGAACACGCGGTCGGCCGCATTGGAGATCAGTCTGTACACCATCACGGTTTGCCCGGTCGCGCCCTGACCGACGTTGTCCACGTACGGCGTCTGTACATACTGTCCGGTGATGTCCTGCCAGCCGCCGTAGTCCTGCCCGTATTTGTGGACGTAGTTGATCTGCAGGCCCAGACCGTTCATCAGCTCCTGTTCGAGCTGCACGATGTACTGATCGCTATACGGCGACTTGAAGTTGGGATCGATGCGCAGGCTGGCGGCGGCAACGGGAACGATGTTCGTCCGGCTGCCGGCGGCGTTGAGCGTGAAGTTGTTCAGCGTCGTCACGGACGGTACCGCCGGCCTGAATTCAAACGCCTCCAGCAGTTTGTAGTAGCGCCCATAGTGTGCCTTGATGACGGTCTTGCCCGACTTGTTCACCTGGTAGTTGATACCGACCCGCGGCGAGAAGGTGTTCCAGTGATAGACGTCGTCGTTGGCCGGGGACATCTGACCAGTCGGGTTGCCGGACGCATCGAGGAACGGAAGCGACGGAAACATGCCTTTGCTGTAGTCGTAGCGCACGCCGAGGTTCACCACGGCGCGGCCGAGGCGGTAGGTGTCGTCGACGTACGTCCCGATTGACCGTGCAATCGCGCCCTGATGGTAGGGCAACTGCGTGGTGCCCGTCGTCGGCCTCTTCGTCACGTTGTACGTGAGGTACGTGTCGTTCGGTCCATTGAGGTTGTCGCTGCCGTGGCCGACGTACTGCAGACCGATCTTCCACTCGTGGTTGCCACCGAGGAATCCGTCGGTCACATGCGAGAGCTTGGTCTGAAGGCCGTACCGCCAGCTCCGGTTCTCCGACCAATTGGAGATGCCGCCGGTGACGAGGCCCGTGTCCTGATCCTGAAACTGCGCTTGCACGCGCGCCTGCCCGGTTTCGTTCGGATCGTTCGAACTGTGGAGGTAGTAGCCGGAGTACCGCGCCTCGATGAAGGTCTTGTCCGACAGCACGCCCGTATACACCAGGTTGGGCGTCGGGTTGTCGCCGTGACTGAGCGCGATCGTGCTCGGGGCCGTGAAGGTCGAGGCGATGTCGGGAATAAAGTAATAATCGTTGTGATACCCGTGCATCAGTCGGTGGTTCGCGCTGATGTTGTAGTTGAACTTCCAGAACACGCGCCGCGAGTCGTTCAACGCCGGGAACCTGGGATCGACGCCGGGTTGAGAGTCCCAGTCTCGCTGATACTCCAGCGAGCCAAAGAACCAGAACTTGTCCCGGATGAACGGTCCCGTCGCCTGCAACGTCGCGTCCCGCCAGGTATCCCGGTGG
>JACPZV010000148.1 GCA_016195295.1 Acidobacteriota bacterium | reverse complement strand
TACATCACCAAGCCGTTCAGTCCGCGCGAGCTGCGCGCGCGCGTCAAAGCGGCACTGCGGCGCGCGGCGCCGGGCGCGCCGGACGTCTTCTGCTTCGGCGACGCCGAGGTCGATTTCGCGCGATGCGATGTGCGGCGCGGTGGAACGGCGATCGACCTGAGCGCGCTGGAGTTCAAGCTGCTCTCCGCTTTCGTGCGCAGTCGCGGACGCGTGATGACGCGCGAGCAGTTGCTCGACGCCGCTTGGGGCCGTGACGTCACCCTCAACGACCGCGTCGTCGACAACCACATCGTGAGCCTGCGCCGGAAGATCGAGCCCGATCCCGCGCGGCCGCGGTTTCTGCTGAACATCCGAGGCATGGGGTACCGGTTCGATGCATAGGCCTGAGGGTGTGGGCGGCCGGTACGAGACCGACGCTCGGTTAATGAGGGTACCGGCGGAAGGCACGCTGCCGTGGCGTGCCATATCGGTAGACAAGGAAATGCGAGTCGAAGGCAAATGCCTCGTCGATTCCGAGGCGCTGCATCACGGAGAAGGTCGTGCAATCGGTGAAACTGAACGTCTGGTCGGGGAAGGTCTGGACGATGTGCCAGGCCGCCTCGAGGTCGACGGCGTCGAGCGTGACGATGGGCGTGCGCGTGTCTCTGAGCGTGGCCCAGAATGTCAACGCCGCGGGCCGGCCGAGATGAGCGGTCAGCAGCGCCCAGGTTTCCGCGACGATGAGGTCGGTGGTGACAAAGGCGCCGAGCGGGGCCTGCTCGAGATAGAACCGCCGCGCGGCGCGATGATGGCGATCGGACGCATCGGCGACCGCGTACCAGGCGCCGGTGTCAACGATCATGCTCGTGTCGAAGCGCGTCCCCGAGGAGGGCGTCGTGCCGGTCCGCGACATCGGCGCGACCGCTCGATCCGAGTGCAACGAGCTGCTCGAATGCGGACCTCGGCACGGACCTCGTGGCCGGTTGACTGTCCTTCAAGGAATCGGCGACGAGTCGCCGTACGATCTCGGCGACCGAGATGCCTTCGGCGCGGGCCCGCGCTTTCAGCGCGCGCAGTTGGGGCCGCTCCATGGAGACGATGGTGCGCGTCTTCATGGATATCATGATATCGGCATCATGATGCCACGTCAATCGGGAGATCCGGCGTGTCTTCCACCACCGAATCAGTGCACATCCGTGACAGGACCGCGGACACAAGCCGTACGGTCGTTCCCTACGCTCTGCCTGTTCAGGCCCGGCAGTCAGCCGGGCCGAGGAGGGGACATGCGATTTCGTTTGACGATCGTGACTCTGGCAATCGTGGCGATGGTCGGGTTCGTCGCCGCCGAGCAGAGCGATGCCGCGCGGACGATGATGGAGGCCGCGCGGAAGACGGAGGTCGTCGACGGCGACCTGAAGGGCGCGATCCAGCAGTACAAGACCATCGTCGACAGGTACAAGACCGACCGCGCGGTGACGGCGACGGCGCTCGTCCAGATGGCCGAGTGCTATCAGAAGCTCGGCGACGCTGAGTCGCGCAAGATCTATGAACGCGTGGTGCGGGATTATGCGGATCAGAAAGAGGCGGTCTCCGTGGCACGCGCGCAGCTTGGCCGTACCGAGTCCGCAGAGCGAGCAGGCGGAATGTCGAGCCGGCAGGTTTGGACGCTTCCGCCTTCGGGCACAATCGACCGCGTCACCGTTTCTCACGACGGCCGATATTTGCCATATACCGACTGGGCTGTTCCAAGGGGCAACGGCGAACTTTTTCTGCACGACATTGTAGCGGGCGCCAATCGGCGGATCACGAACGATGTTGAAAAATTCGGTCAAGAATTTGTCGAGGAAGCCACTTTCTCACCGGACGACACCCAGTTGGCGTATGCCTTGTTCAACAAAGATCATTACGAGCTGCGCATCATCGGAGTGCAAGCGCCGCCCGCTTCCCATCCGCGGGTCCTGTTCAGCAATTCAGAAGTGCCACGCATCTTTCCAGGGGATTGGTCGGCAGACGGAAAATGGCTTGCCGTGCAACTGCAGAGAAAGGATAAGACGGCTCAAATCGGTCTCGTAGCGGTCAAAGATGGCTCACTGCGGGTCTTGAAGTCGGTGGACTGGCGCGGTTCCTCGAACCTGTTTTTCTCACCGGATAGTAGGTATCTCGCCTACGACCTTCCAACGACGGACACGGGCAATCGGCGCGATGTGTTTGTCCTGGCAATTGATGGTAGCCGTGAAATGCCGGCGGTCGTACACCCCAGCCATGACGTTCTCATGGGCTGGTCACCTGATGGAAGACGTCTGCTGTTTACCAGTGACCGCACGGGTTCCACGGGTCTTTGGGCATTAGCCTTTGTCGATGGGAAACCGCAGGGAACACCAGAGCAAATCAAGGTCGATGTCACCGGAAATTCGATGGGACTGACACGTAAAGGCACGCTCTATTCGCTCGTCCATCATTCCAATTTTACCGGGGTTGTCCGCTCAGATATTCAAGTGGCTGCGTTTGATTTCGCAAAGGGACAGTTTCTGTCAACGCCCGGGTTGGCCGTGCAAACTTTCGTTGGAGCGAATAACTTTCCTGCCTGGTCTCCCGACGGGAAATACCTTGCCCTTCTTTCGCGGCGTGGCCGGGAAGACACCGTAATTGTGATTCTCTCCCACGCCACCGGGCAACTGCGCGAATTGCAGCCGCAATTGACGATTTATGTGGGTGGAGCGGCTCTGCGATGGTCTCCCGATGGTTTGTCTTTAGCGATCCAAGCCACCGATTCCAAAGGGCGTCAGGGAATATTCCGGATCGATGCGACGACTGGAGAGGCGACACCGATCGCCCTCAGCTCACGTGGGCCAGTCGGAGGAGAAAGCTTCATTGGCCCTGCGTGGGCGCCTGATGGAAAAAGGATCTATTACAACCGTATTAACCGTGCAAGTGAAGGAGCATTTACGGCTATCGTCGAGCGCGACCTTTCTTCTGGAAATGAGAAGGAAGTCATCCGGAGAAGTGGGCGCACGCCTTTTTGGGATCTTTCGCCAGACGGCAAATATTGGGTGGTGGCAGATGGGGATTTTGTTCGCGGCGGACCCATCCCTGGAAGAGCAGGAAAATGGAACGTTTTGCTGATTCCTGCCAGCGGCGGCGAGCCCAAGGAATTAATGCGCGGGGAATCACAAGGCGGGGGCGTACTCATGTGGGCCCCGGACAGCCACTCAATCTTCGTTTATTCGATCAAAGATGAGTTCACTGGCGATCGCGAAGTGTGGCGAGTCGCGATCGACGGAACCGAACCTCAAAAACTTGGTCTGAATGTAAATTTTCTCGGCCCGCTTTATAACAGCGACCAGCAATTCCACGCGCATCCGGACGGAAAGCGGGTTGCCTTCGCGGCGACTGAGCCGGCAAAGCCAGATGAAGTGTGGGCTCTGGAGAACTTCCTGACCACGCTGAGCGCGAAAAAGTGATGGTGCTGTTGCTGCTCCTCGTGGCGCTCGTGATTCCTCTGGGGCTGGATCTCTACATGCCGGTCCCGGAGGCGAATCCAATGACGGCCGAGAAGATCGAACTGGGGCGGCGGTTGTTCAACGACCGCCGCCTCTCGCGTGACGAGTCGACCTCGTGCGTCACCTGTCACGACCCCGAGAGAGCGTTCTCGACCGATCGACCGATCGCCGTTGGCCTGCTCGGACGCGTCGGGCGCCGCAACGCGCCGGCGCTCATCAACCGGGGGTACGGACGGGCGTTCTTCTGGGACGCCCGATCGTCATCTCTCGAGGACCAGGTGCTCAAACCGATCCAGGATCCGAACGAAATGGATCTCACGCTCGCCGAGGCCACATCGCGCGTCGGGCTGGACTCCACGACGATGTCGCAGGCGCTGGCGAGTTATGTCCGGAGCATCCTGTCCGGCAACTCGCCGTCCGACCGGTTCATCAACGGCGACCGCGCGGCGCTCTCGATGGAGCAGCAGGCGGGGCTGCAGATCTTTCGCGGCAAGGGCAATTGCACGGCGTGCCACGTGGGACCGAACTTCTCGGACGAGAAGCTTCACAACACCGGCGTCGCCTGGCGTCCACACGCAGAGGCTGGGGGCTCGGGGCTGGGGGCTGGAGTTTCGGGACTGCAGGCTGGCGCGGGCTTGTTCGCCGACCTTGGGCGAGCCGCGGTCACGGGCCTCGACGCAGATCGCGGCGCGTTCAAGACGCCGACGCTGCGCGAGGTCGCCAGCACCGCGCCCTACATGCACGACGGCAGCGTGCCGACGCTCGACGCCGTGGTCGAGTTTTACAGCGGCGGTGGACGCTCGAATCCAAACCTCGATCCAGAGATCCATCCGCTCCATCTCACGGCCACCGAGACGCAGACGCTGATTGCCTTTCTGCAGTCCCTCTCCGGGGCCATCCGCGAAGGCGTGCGGTGAGATGAATTCGATCGCGGCTCACACAGACGCGATCAGCGGATCTGCTGGTAAACGAGCCGCTCGAATCCGCGCAGGACGTCCAGGCAGCGCTCGTCGTAGTACGGCAGCACCTGCATGAGCACGACGGCCCCGATCTGCTTCCGCGGATCGATCCAGAAGTGCGTGTTGTTGATCCCGCCCCAGCTGTAGCTTCCCGCACTCCGAAGGCCCCGATCCGCATTCCGCAATCCGCGCTCCGCAATGGAAGCGGTTTCGATTTGAAATCCAAACCCGAACTTGTCTTTGCCCGCGCCGATCGGAAAGGGCCGCGAAATCGCGCCGCCCGACGCCGCCTGCGTCTCGACGACGAGTGGGCCGATCTGGTTGGCGATCATTTCTTTGACCGTCGACTCGCGGGCGAGACGCGTAGCGCCGCGGCGGCCGCCGTTCAGCCACATTTGCATGAACACGCCGTAGTCGCGCGCATCAGAGAACAAGCCGCCGTCGCCCCGGACCGTCGATCTGAGTGATGCCGGGTTGGGCCGCTCGACGAGCGCGCCGTTCAGTTTCACGTGCTGCGTCACGACGCGATCGGCCTTGTCCGGTGGCACGACGAAAAACGTGTCGCGCATCCCGAGCGGATCGAAAATGCGCGCCTTCAGAAACGCGTCGAGCGTCTGACCGGAAACCTTCTCGATGATTTGTCCGAGCACGGCGGTGTTCGGACCGTAGGTGAACTTGTCGCCGGGGTCATGCAGCAGCGGCAACTCCGCTTCGGTCTTCTTCCCATCGTCGAGCTTCGCGAGGCGCGCGTCGGCAAACGAATAGCCGATGCCCGACGTGTGCGTGAGCAGATGACGGACGGTGATGGGACGGCTCGGCGGCCGTGATTCGTAGGTCGCGTCCGCCTCATTGAATCGCGTCAGCACGCGAACACGGCCGAACTCGGGCACATACTTCGTGACCGGATCGTCGAGGCCGAGCGTGCCTTCGTCGCGGAGCATCATCGCCGCCAGCGACGTGACCGGCTTGGTCATCGACGCGATGCGGAAGATCGCGTCGGGCGCCAGTGGACTGTTCGCCGCGACGTCGCGCTTCCCCGCCGCGTCTTCGAAGATCACGCCGTCCCGGTTGACGACGAGCGCCGCGATGGCTGGCGCGTCGCCGCGGGCAACGCTGGCGCGCAGAAAGTCGGACAGCGCGGCGCGTCCAGCGTCGGAAATCGACGGTGATGCTGCCGTCCGCGTGTGCGCGACAAGCCCGACGACGACAACGGCGACGACGAAGCGAAAGACGTTCGGATGCAGGTCGAACGGTCTTCCCGCGAGGCCACCGAACCCCCGAGCGAGCGCCTCGGGCAGGACCTTGATCGCCACGTCGCGATTCAGCTTCGGATCGCGCGCGCGATAGACCTCGCCCATCCCGCCTGCCCCGAGCGAGCACAGAATTTCGTCGGCGCCGAGGCGAGTGCCGGTGGAAAGCGTCATGCGTCAGTCACGGTCGGCGACGTGATTCTAGCCGCGAAAACGAGTCTGGCAAACCGTTTGCTCGGCATCCATACCGGACCTCATTTCGCTGTGACTTACGGACGAAAGTGGCAGGAACTGCAATGGTTGCCCGACATGACGATGGTAGAATTCTCCATATGGCGTCGAGACGCGAGGCCACAGTCGACGACCTGTATCGCTGCGAAGGGAAGGCCGAGCTGGTCAACGGCGAGCTCGTGCTGATGCCCTTGACTGGCGACGCGCACGGGACCGCCGCGCTCGAGATCGCGGTCAGCCTGCGAGAGTACGGTCGTCGAACGAAGCGCGGCCGAGCCTTCGGCGACAGTGTCGGCTTCCTCGTCCGGCTTCCGAATCGCCGGTCGTTCAGCCCGGACGCCGCCTTCTACACCGGACCTCCGTTCGGCGCGAAGTTCATCGAGGGCGCGCCCGTCTTCGCCGTCGAAGTCCGCAGCGAAGATGACTACGGTCCGGCAGCCGAACGCGCGATGGCGGCCAAGCGTGCGGATTACTTCGCCGCAGGCACGCTCGTCGTCTGGGACGTGGACGTACTTCGCGACGAATTGATTCGCGTGCATCGCGCGAGCGATCCCGAAAATCCGACGGTCTATCGTCGCGGTGAAACCGCAGAGGCGGAGCCTGCCGTTCCCGAGTGGACCTTCGCGGTCGACGAGCTGTTTCTTTTGGCCTGATCCAGGAACCGCGCAACGTTCAGACCTGCCGCGGTGCGATCGAAATTCCGCAATCCGCAATCCGCAATCCGCAATAGAATCTGCCCGTGCAGATCATCCGTCAGCCGAAGGTCTACGACGTCTGCATCGTCGGGTCGGGCGCCGGCGGCGGCATGGCCGCCAACGTCCTCTGCCAGGCCGGCGCGGACGTCGTCATGCTCGAGGCCGGCGGGATGTGGGACGCCGCCAAGGACTCGAAGATGTCGGCTTGGGCGTACGACTCGCCGCGGCGCGGCGCGCCGACGCTGGCCAAGCCGTTCGGCGAATTCGACGGCGCGATCGGCGGGTGGGATCTCGAGGGCGAACCCTACACGATGGCGCCCGGCACGACGTTCGACTGGTTCCGGGCGCGCATGCTCGGCGGGCGGACGAATCACTGGGGCCGCATCTCGCTGCGCTTCGGGCCGGACGACTTCAAACATCGCAGCCTCGACGGCCTCGGCGACGACTGGCCCATCGCCTACGACGACCTGAAGCCGTACTACGACAAGCTCGACACGCTGGTCGGCATCTTCGGCTCCAACGAAGGACTGCCCAACGAGCCGGATGGAATTTTTCAGCCGCCGCCGAAGCCGCGATGCTACGAGCATCTGATCAAGCGCGCGTGCGATCGGCTGAAGATCACCTGCATTCCGTCGCGCATGTCGATCCTCACGCGTCCGCTGAACGGGCGGCCCGCCTGTCATTACTGCGGCCAGTGCGGGCGCGGCTGCGCCACGCACTCGAACTTCTCATCGCCGTCGGTACTGCTGCCGCCGGCGCTCGCGACTGGACGCCTGCGAATCATCCCGAACGCGATGGCGCGCGAGGTGATGACGGACGACAGCGGTCTCGCGACCGGCGTGTCCTACGTCGACACGCGCGATCGGCGCGATTACGAAGTCCGCGCGCGCATCGTCGTGCTGGCCGCGAGCGCGTGCGAATCGGCGCGACTGCTGCTCAATTCGTCGTCTCGAGCCTCGGAGGGTCTCGCAAACTCGAGCGGCGTGGTCGGCAGGTACCTCACCGATTCCACCGGGCTGTCGGTGTCGGGCTACATCCCCGCGCTCGCCGACGGCGTGCCGCACAACGAGGACGGCATCGGCGGCATGCATCTGTACGTGCCGTGGTGGCTCGACAACAAGGCGCTTGATTTCCCGCGCGGCTATCACATCGAGCTGGGCGGCGGACGTCACGCGCCGTCGTTCGGCGTCCTCGGCGGCATCGAGCGCATCAACGGCGTCGGCGGCTACGGCAAACAACTGAAGGACGACTATCGCCGGTACTATGGTGCGACCGTCACCTTCTCGGGCCGGGGCGAGATGATCCCGAACGAGGACAGCTTCTGCGAGATCGACCCCCGCATCGTGGACCGGTACGGCATTCCGGTCCTGCGATTCCACTTCAAGTTCTCCGACCACGAAATCCAGCAAGCGAAGCACATGCAGGAGACGTTCAGGCAGATCATCGGCGAGATGGGCGGCACGCCGCTGACGCCGATGCCGCCGCGTGAACAGGGCTACGGTCTCGCCAACGGCGGGCGCATCATTCACGAAGTCGGCACGACGCGGATGGGCGACGACCCGTCCTCGACTGTCGTCAACAAGTACTGTCAGGCGCACGACGTGAAGAATCTGTTCATCGCCGACGGCGGGCCGTTCGTGTCGAACGCGGACAAGAACGTGACGTGGACGATTCTCGCGCTCGCCATGAGGACCGGTGAGTACATCGCCGAACAAAGAAGGCAGCTCGCGATCTGATTGCGGATTGAGGAGTGCGGATTGCGGATGAGAGAATGACGAGAATCACACGAAGAACGGCACTGAAGCTCTTCGGGTCCGCGCCGGCCGCGGCGGTGCTGGTGTGGACGCCGGCGGAGGCCGAGCAGGCGGGCGCGCGTGCGCAGCAGCAGACCCGGCGCGCCGCCGCCGTGAAAGGCGCGACCTACCGGCCGAAGTTTTTCACGGCGCACGAATACGCGACGGTCGCGGTGCTGGTCGATCTGATCATCCCGCGCGACGATCGGTCCGGCAGCGCGACCGACGCCGGCGTGCCGCAGTTCATGGACTTCATGATGATCGAC
>JACPZV010000016.1 GCA_016195295.1 Acidobacteriota bacterium | reverse complement strand
CGCTGAACGTGACGGTGCGATCGTGCTGCTGGAGCTTCGTCGAGAAGTTCCAGATGAGCACGGCCAGGACGGCGAGAACCACCCAGAACAACAAACTCTTCAACGTCGAGTTCACGCAAATGCCTCCCAAAAGCTCGCGGCGCAGCCGCTTACGCGCCGTCGGCGTTTCAGCGGGCTTGCCTGATTTTCAAGATTAACACGGGCTGTGCGGGGTCGGTTACCCGAAAAGCCTCGTCGATTCCGTAGCCTGTCACCCACACAATCCGGCCGGTTTCATCGACCACGATCGGCACGCCGTCTCGATCCTGGCGCGCCACCTTGCGGTCCACGAAGAAGTCCTGCAGCTTCTTGCGGCCGCCCAACCCGACGGGTCGAAACCAGTCGCCCGGCCGGCGGTTTCGTACGACCAAACTCCCGCCGCACAAATCGCGACGGACGAGCGCCGTGCGTTCGCTGCCCAACATTGCACTCGCGGCACGCGCGGCCTCGGCGTCTCCTCCACCGTACGTCTCGGCCGACACGACGGAGTCGACTTCGGGCAACGCGACCTCCCCTGGGATAGACAACGGATATCGGAAAAGGTTCGTCGCCTTCTCGAGAAGGTTTCGGCGCCGCGCGTCTTTGTCCCCAGGGCCCCTAGGGGTTAAGACGATCCGCTGACCGATCCGTTGCACGCGCTGGCCCGGCAGGTCCACGGCGCCGTCCCCACGCTCGATAAGACGCAGCACGGCACGCGCATGGTTGAAGGAAATCGGCCGGCCCCCCGAGGCGCCGTTCACGGCGCGCCAGACGACGAGGCGCGCGAGGGCGCGCGGGGCGGCCTGCAAACGTGCGACGTCCAGCTCGGGTCCGAACCGCTCGCCCTCCTCTTCCATCCACGCCCACAGTTCGCGCGCCAACTCGGCTTCATCGGCCAGCACGTCCACGACACGCGGGTTGAAGCGCGTCTCGAGCAGCGGCAGCAACTCCGCGCGCACGCGGTTCCGGGGGATCGACACGTCGCGGTTCGATTCGTCGTCGGCGAACGGAATCTGCTGATGCTCGAGCCACTCGCGCAACTCGATTCGGCGGCAGTCAAGGAGCGGGCGGACGATGCGATCGTGCCGCGGATGCATGCCGGCCAGGCCGCGCGGCCCAGCGCCACGAACGAGTCGCAAGAGCACGGTCTCGGCTTGATCGTCGCGCGTGTGCCCGAGCGCGACGACGTCGGCGCCAACTTGCAGGCGCGCACGCTCGAAAAACTCATAACGCGCCGATCGCGCCGCGTCCTCAATCGAGCGCCGTTCGCGCCGCGCACGCGCGGCGACATCGTCGCGGTCGATCGCGATCGGTCGGTCCAGTGCGCGCGCGACGCCCGCGGTCAGGCGCTCGTCCTCGCCGGCCGACGGGCGGAGCTGGTGATTGAAATGCGCGAGGCCGGCTAGCCGCAGATCGCCCGCGGCCTCAAGGTCGCGCAGCAGATACGCCAGCGCCACCGAGTCGGATCCGCCCGACACGGCCGCGAGCACCCGCGTGCCGGCGCGAACCAGATCGTGCTCGCGAATGAAGCAGCGGACGCGATCGATGACTTGCATGACTGGAGGGCGGGAAAGGCGGGTGGGGCGGGTGGGGCGGGAAGGTTACCTTCCCGCCTCTCCTGCCCCTCCTGCCCTACCAGCCTTATATCTGGTGCCGGAGGGCGGACTCGAACCGCCGACCCCGCGCTTATGAGACGCGTGCTCTCAACCAACTGAGCTACTCCGGCGGGAAACGTTTGATCTTAACAGTCGGAAGTCTGAAGGCTCAAGTCTGAAGGCTCAAGTCTGAAGTCTCACGTCTCACGTGCGAGGCGGCTCGGTGTCGACGAGGGCAGCGGCGAGCAGCGGAATCATGATCTCATGATGGCCGATCAGTGAATAGCCGCGCCCGGTTCCGGCGGTCGGCCGCGTGACCACGTTGGTGAGCGGACGATAGTGCCGGACGAAATCGAGGTTGACCGTCGTCAACTGCGCGAGCGCGAGGCCGCGATTGCGCGCGAGCGCGACGGCTTTGAGAAACACCTCGGGCAACACCACGGCCGACCCGCAGTTCAGGTACACGCCGCGCTCGAGCCGCGCGACGTTCGACACGAAGTACCGGAAGTCGCGCAGGCTTCCCTCTCCGATCGCCGCGCCGGACGCCGCCGGATGCATGTGAATGATGTCGGTGCCGACCGCAACGTGAACGGTCACGGGAATCTCGAGTCGGGCCGCGGCGGCGAGGATGCTGCCGCGCGCGTGCTGCGGCTGCTTCGACGCGAGGAACTTGATGACGGATTGACCGATCCCCAATCCTGCGGCGACGCCGTCGGCGATCGCGCCGTTGAGGAGGCGGCCGGTTTCCTCCGCCATGCCGAACCGTCCCGGACCGAGCGCTGCGTCCACATCTTCAGAGGTGGCGCCGACGAGGGCGATCTCGAAATCGTGGATGATCGCGGCGCCGTTGGTCGCGATCGCCGAAACGAAGCCGCGTTCCATGAGATCGATCACGACCGGCCCGAGTCCCGTCTTGACGACGTGCGCGCCAAGTCCCCACACGACGCCGGCGTCGATCCGCTTCGCGTCGACGATCGCGCGCACGACGGCCTTGAAATCCGCGGCGGCCAGAATGTTCGGCAGCGCGTCGACGAAAGCGCCGAACGATCCGCCGCGTGGGACCGGGTGAGCGAAATCCTCCCTCCGCGTCTTGCTCGGGCGCGACTTCAGCGGGTAGGTCTTGACACCCGACAGATCGAAGTCTTCGTATGAGAACGGCATCGTCGTGCCGGGTCTGAAAAGACCCGGCCTACAGTTGTAGGGCAGCAGTAGGGCGGGTCCTTTCGGACCCGCCTCAGAGTACCAGCATCGCATCGCCGTAGCTGTAGAACCGGTACCGCTCGGCGATTGCCGCATCATACGCGGTTCTCAAGCGTTCGCGCCCGGCGAACGCGGACGCCAGCATGATCAGCGACGATCGCGGCAGGTGGAAGTTCGTCAGCAGACCGCCGACCACGCGAAACGTGAATCCCGGATAGATGAAGAGGTCCGTGGACCCGTGGCCGGCGACGATGCGGCCATCGTGGGCCTGCGCGACGGCTTCGAGCGTGCGCGTCGTGGTCGTACCGACCGCGATGAGGCGCCGGCCGGCGGCGCTCGCCGCGTCGATCTGCGCCGCCGCGGTTTCCGAGATCTCGTAGCGCTCCGATTCGAGCCGGTGATCCTCCACATGGTCGACGCGAACGGGCTGAAACGTGCCGTAGCCGACGTGGAGCGTGATGGCGGCCAGGTCCACGCCTCGGTCCGCGAGCGCCGTCATGAGCGGCGCCGTGAAGTGAAGCCCAGCCGTGGGCGCCGCAATCGACCCGCGCTCCCGCGCGAAAACCGTCTGGTACCGCTCGCGATCGCTTCCAACATCGTCGCGCTTGATGTAGGGCGGCAGCGGCACGTGCCCGATGACATCGACGGCCGTGTCAACGGTCGTTCCGTCCTCAGTCCACAGGCGAATCAATCGTCGGCCGAAGAACCGCCGCTCGAGCACCTCGCCGTGCAGCGTGCGCATTCCCTCGAACACGACGCGCGCGCCGGGTTTCAGTTTTTGCCCAGGGTGCATGAGCGCTTCCCACGTGTCGGACCCTTCGGGTCGGAGGAGCAGACACTCCACGGCGCCACCGCTCGACACACGGTGGCCGAGCAGCCGCGCCGGAAACACGCGCGTGTCGTTGACGACGATCAGATCGTCGGCTCGAAGGAGACTGGGAAGCGCCGCGACGTGGGTGTGCGCGATGGCGCCGCTGGCGCGCGCCAACACCAGCAGCCGGGCCGACGTCCGTTCCGGCGGCGGCTCTTGCGCGATCAGTTCCGCGGGAAGATCGAAATCGAACTCGCGGACGTCCATCCGCGGTTCATGTTAGTCCCGGTCGTCCGACTCATATATAGCGCGCCAAATTGAACCGGCGGCGCGTTCCAAGAAGCGGTTTCCAGAGATCACCGAGCTTCGAGACGCGGCCCGGAACGTTGCCGAGCGTGAAGGTCTCAATCCGCACGCCGCGTTCAACTTCAGTCCAGGTGATGGGCGTCGACACCGTGGCATCGGGCCGTGGCCGAACCGAATAGACCGACGCCAGCGTCCGTCCCCACGCGTTCTGGTTGTAGTCGACGAGCACGCGGCCGCGCGGGCGTTTGACCACGCGATACTCGGCGGTCATCAGCGCCGGATGCCTTGCAGCCAATTCCTGCGCGAGGGCCTTGGCGAACGTCCACACCTGCTTCTGGACGGGTCCCCGCACGATCGGCACGTAGACGTGCAGACCTTTCGACCCGGTCGTCTTCACCACCGACGGTATCTTCAGCGCCTCGAGCGCGTCGTGGACGATGATCGCCGTCTCGAGGACGCGATCGAAGGACGCGCCCGCGCCGGGATCGAGATCGAAGTGCACGTAGTCCGGCCGGTCGATGTCGTCGCACCGCGCGTACCACTGATTGAGGTCGATGCAGCCCAGGTTGACGACCCACAGCAGCGCCGCGCGGTCCTGGATCATCGGGAAGTCGATGACGCCGGCCGATCCGTGATCGATGGAACAGATCTCGATCCACGGCGGCCGCGGCGTCGGCGCGCGTTTCATGAAGAAGAACTCGCCGGCCGCGCCGTGCGGATAACGCTTCATCACCATCGCGCGGTCGCGCAGGTGCGGCAGCAGCCAGTCGGCGATCGCGGCGTAGTACTGCAGCAGGTCGCCTTTAGTCAGGCCGAGCGCGGGCCAAAAGATCTTGCGAAGGTTGGTGACGCGGACCTCCTTGCCGTCGAGAGCGAGGATCGCGTGGTCTTGATCGCGGGGAATGAGGAACGATGGCATGGCAGGATGGAAGAGAGGCAGAAGGCCGGATCGTCAGAGCGCTGGCAACCTGGGGGGACGCGGGCCGCGGCGCACGGCGCCAGCCACCGACACGTATTCGAGTTCAAGGCCTTCGCGCGCTTGCCGCAGCAGCAAGCCGCCGCGGCTCATGTCGCCGCGGCCGACGAAGGCAAGCGGAAAACTCAGCCGCTCGCCGAACACGTCGGCGAGCAGGGCCACGTATTTGGGGGACGCAATGCTGCCCAGCAGGACGACCTCGCACTCGGGCCCCGCGGCCTCACGGAGCGCACGCGCGCTCGTCACGAGCGGCGTTGTGTAGCGCGGGTTGTCGGGATCCACGTCGTCCCTCGCGAAGGCCTGCAGGGCGGTCCGCGTCACGAGCGTGTCCGGGGTACGGAGGCCGGCGTTGGGCGTAATGATGTGGACGCCGCCGACGACGATCGGGTGGTCGGGCTCGGGCGGCTGCGCGAACTGCCGCGCGTAGATCAGCTTGCCCCGGAAATACAGGCCGCTGATGAACGCGAACAGATCGCCGAGCGGCGCGCCGCGCGGCGAACCGAGCGACGTCGAGAGCGCGCTCGTCGAGCGGGCGGACAGAACGTGTTTGGCGCGCCGGCCGCGGCAATCCGCCGGCGAGAGCAGAAAGAGGCGGCTCAACAACCCCAACGAAGCAGCACGGCGCCGACGGTGAACCCGGCTCCCACCGACGCGAGCAGCACGAGGTTGCCCTTCTTCAACCGGCCTGACCGCACGGCGTCGTTGAGCGCGAGCGGAATAGTCGCCGCGGTGGTGTTGCCGAAACGATCGATGTTGATGATGACTCTGGACGGGTCGACGCCCAGCCTTTCGGTCGCCGACTGAATGATGCGGCGGTTGGCCTGATGCGAGACGAACAGATCGAGGTCGCCCGGCGTGAGGCCGTTGCGCTCGAGCACGCGACGGGAGATTTCTTCGGTCTTGCGCACGGCGAACTTGAACACGGCCTGCCCGTCCTGCTTGACGTAGTGCAGGCGCTGCTCAACGGTCTCGTGCGACGACGGCTTGAGGCTGCCGCCGGCCGGCATGCAGAGCGCCGCTCCGCCGCCGCCGTCAATCTCGTGCTCGAAATCGAGAATCATGCCGTCGCCAGCCCGGGCCGCCGAGACGACGACCGCGCCGGCGCCGTCCCCAAACAGCACGCACGTCGCGCGATCCTTGTAATCGATGATGCTCGACATCACGTCGGCGCCGACGACCAGCGCATGGTCGTGCGCGCCGCTCGCCACGAACTGGCTCGCCGTGGTCAGCGCGTAGGTGAACGCGGAGCACGCGGCGCTGAGGTCGAAGCCCCACGCACGATGCGCGCCGATTTTGTGCTGGATGAGGCACGCGGTGCTCGGAAACATCATGTCCGGCGTCACGGTGCCGACGACGATGACGCCGATGTCGTCGGGCGTCAGGCCGGCGTTGGCGATCGCCCGCGTGGCGGCCTGAACGCCGAGGTCCGACGTCGCGACGCCGGGATCGACAACGTGGCGCTCGCGGATGCCGGTGCGCTTCAGGATCCACTCGTCGCTCGTCTCGACCATCTTCTCAAGGTCGGCGTTCGTCAGCACGCGCGGCGGGACGTAGGTCGCCAGCGAGGCCACCCTCGTCGGCCGGCCGGACATGCGCGGGCCGCGGGCCGCGGGCGCGGGCGCGGG
>JACPZV010000179.1 GCA_016195295.1 Acidobacteriota bacterium | reverse complement strand
CGTCTTGCCGACTCTATCCAGATCCGCGGGCTTGCTGATTTGCTTCTCCAGACTCTGCGCCAAGTCGGTGGCCTGCGTCTGCGCGCGCTCGTACGCCAGCTGATCGACGATCTGCTGCCGCACTTCCGCCAGCGTCCGAGTGGTCGCGGTCTTCTTGTCGACCAGTTTGATGATGTGGTAGCCGTACAGCGTCTTCACCAGGTCGCTGATCTGTCCGGGCTGCATGGCGAAGACGGCTTGATCGAATTCCGGCACCATGCGCCCGCGACCGAAGTAGTCGAGGTCACCGCCGTTCTTGGCGCTTGCGTCATCTTCCGAGTTTTTCTTCGCGAGATCGGCAAAGTCGGCGCCCGCCCTGGCCTGTTTCAGCAGCGCTTCCGCCTTGGCTTTGACCGTCGCGTCCTCTTTGCCTTCGGTTTTCAACAGAATATGGCTGGCGCGTACCTGCTCGGGCGTCGTGTACTGCTCGATGCTGTTGTTGTACGACCGCTCGACGTCGGCGGGCGGCACGACGACCTTCGCGCGCATCGCGTCGATGTCGATGAGCAAGTAGCGGATCTTGCGCTTCTCCGGGATCTTGAAATCCGTCTTGTGCGCGTCGAAATAACTCGTGACCTCGGCGTCGCTCGCCGAGACTTGCGAGCGGAGGCTGTCCGCCGTGAAGCTGACCACTGCGAGCTTCACTTTGTCGTTGCGGCGGCGGTACTCGCGTTCCAGTTCGTTGTCCGCGACCGACAGCCAGTCGGTCAGCGCCGCGCGCAGTTTCTCGACGGTCAGACTGCGGCGCACGTTGTCCTCGAAATCGGCGGGCGTGAGCGGCGGCCGCTGCAGGCGCAGCAGTTGCTGGTAGCGCCCTTCACCGATGAACGCGCCGTTCTCCTGAAACGCCGGCATCGTGACGATCCGCTGCCGCACTTCTTCGTCGCTCGCTTCGATGCCCAGCCGATCGGCTTCCGCCAGCGCCGCGCGCTCGTCCACCATCTGCTGGAGAATTTGCTGCTCGATTCCGAGCTGCTTGAGGAGTTGTTCGCTCATGTTGGCGCCGTACGCCGAGCGATACGCCTGCAGCTGCGCCTGATACGTGCGGCGGAATTCGCCGGTCGTAATCTCGCGGCCCTCGACTTTGGCGATCGTGTCACCCGTGGTCGCGTCGGCGCCCGTCCCGCGCAGGAAATCAGGGATGTAGAAAAGGACAAAGGCGACGCAGACCAGGCCCAGGCTCCATTTCAGCCAGTCCCGGTGCCGGCGCATCCGATCGAGCATCGTCATTGAGGCACCTTGGAAACTTCCATCCTATGCCATGAACTTACGGTGTGGCAAGCAGTTACCGGCAGCCGTGTGGTATATTTGCCGGGTTGAGAAGCACTTAGCGGATGTCTTCAGCCAGTCGAGCCACGAGGATGCCGGTCGCGGTGCCCGAGGCCGTTGGTCCCGTGGGAAAAAGCGGATCCGGTCTTGATCTCGCCGCCAAGGTGCGCGCGTTGCAGCGTCGGTTGCGGAGCCGTGTCGAGCGCCGCGACACGCTGATCGACGTCGTGCGCGCCGTCAACGCGACGCTCGAGCCGCCGAAGATCGCCGAAGCCATTCTCGATCGCGCGGCCGCGTGGGTGCCGGCGTCGAGTTGGGCGTTGACGGCGTCGGATCTGTCGGGACGTTCGTCCGTGCTCGCCGAGCGCGGGTTGACACCGGAGATGGGACCGGCCGTGGACGCGGTCGCCTCTTGGGTGATGCACCGCGGCCAGGAGCTGATGGCGTCCGAGCTGCGGCGGGACACGCGCGTGCGGACGATGTTTGGCGGCGCCGTGATGGCGTTTCCGCTGAGTTGTCGCGGACGACGAGTGGGCGCGCTCGTCGGGCTCGATCGCCTGCCCGCGTCACGCGAGCCCCGGCTGCCGCCGAGCGTGCTGCGCGCCGTGCGCCAGCTGCTCGAGCCCGCGTCGATCGCGCTGGATACCGCGCTGCTCCTCAAGCGCGCCGAGGAGTTGTCGGTCACTGACGATCTCACGCAGCTCTACAACTCGCGGTACTTGAACCAGGTGCTGCGGCGCGAAACCAAGCGCGCGTCACGAAGCGGGCGGCCGCTGTCGCTCTTGTTCATCGATCTCGACGGGTTCAAAAGCATCAACGATGCGCACGGGCATTTGTTCGGCAGCCGTGCGCTGGTCGAGGCGGCGGCGGTCATCCGCGGCAGCGCCCGCGAGACTGACGTGGTCGCGCGCTTCGGCGGAGACGAATTCGCGCTCATCCTGCCGGACACCGGCGCCGAGGGCGCGTTCGCCGTCGGCGAGCGCACGCGCGAGCGGATCGCGGCGTACACGTTTCTGGCCGGTGACGGCCTGGATATTCACCTGACCGCATCGGTCGGCGTCGCCACGCTGCCTGATGTGGCCGCATCCGCGGAGGAGCTGGTCCAGGCCGCGGACAAGGCCATGTACCAGGTCAAGGAGTCCGGGAAGAACGGTATTCAGGCCGCCCTCGCTCCAGCCGATACGTAGTGGCGTGGTCGTTGGTCGTTAGTCGTTAGTCATTGGTCGTTCGTCCCCTATGCGCGCCGCTGCACATTTTGACCAACCAACGACCAACGACCAACGACCAACGACCAATGACCAATGACTAACGACCAACGCCCAAGGAGTCCTTGTTGAGTCTTCGTTCGATGCTCTCGTTGTTCTCGAGTGATCTGGCCATCGACCTGGGCACGGCCAACACGTGCGTCTACGCCCGCGGCAAGGGGATCGTCGTCAACGAGCCCTCCATCGTCGCGATCAACAAGGTGAACGGCCGCGTCGAAGCCGTGGGGAAGGACGCCAAGGACATGCTCGGCCGCACGCCGGGCAACATTGTCGCCATCAAGCCGATGAAGGACGGCGTCATCGCCGACTTCGAGGTCACCGAGAAGATGCTGACCTACTTCATCAAGAAGGCCCACAACCGCAACGTCTGGGTCCGCCCCCGCATCGTCATCGGCGTGCCGTCGGAAATCACGCAGGTGGAAAAGCGCGCCGTCAAGGACAGCGCCTACCGTGCGAAGGCGAGCGAAGTGCACCTGGTGGAGGAGGCGATGGCGGCCGCGATCGGCGCGGGGATGCCGATCACCGAGCCGTCGGGCAACATGATCGTGGACATCGGCGGCGGCACGACGGACATCGCCGTCATCTCGCTGGCCGGCATCGTGTACAGCAAAGCGGTGCGCGTGGCCGGGAACGAGATGGACGAGGCGATCATCCAGTACATCAAGAAGCAGTACAACCTGCTCATCGGCGAACGCACCGCCGAACAGATCAAAATCGAAGTCGGCTCCGCCTTCCCGCTCGAAGAGCGGATGACGATGGAAATCAAGGGGCGCCATTTGATCGAAGGCGTGCCGAAGACGATTACCGTCACCGACTAGGAAATCCGGGAGGCGCTCGCGGAGACCGTGAACGTCATCGTCGACGCCGTGCGCGTCGCGCTCGAGCGGACGCCGCCCGAGCTCTCGGCGGACATCGTCGATCGCGGGATCGTGCTGACGGGCGGCGGATCGATGCTCAAGAACCTCGACAAGCGCCTGCGCGAGGAAACCGGCCTGCCGCTCGCGATGGCCGAAGATCCACTGT
>JACPZV010000178.1 GCA_016195295.1 Acidobacteriota bacterium | reverse complement strand
TCGGCCGCCCCGCCTCGAGCGCCATCAGGATCTTGTCGGCCGTGACCGGCGCGCGACGGAAGACCTCGTCGCCCACGGCCGCCGAAATCGCGTTCACGACCGCGCCGAACCCGGCGCCGACCGGCGACTCGCCCATGCCGCGCGCGCCGACCGGCGTTTCCGGATCGGGCAGATCGAGCGCCGCCCACTGCATGTGCGCCGGCGCGTCGAGCATCGTCGGCGGCTTGCTGGTGTAGAACCGCTTGGCCAGCGGCACCCCGTACTGCTGGTCGTAGACCCAATGCTGGCCGTGCGCGTGGCCGAAGCCCAGCATGACGCCGCCCAGCACCTGGCCGCCAAGGCTTCGGGGGTGGATGACGGTCCCGCAATCGACGACCGCGACGTAATCGAGCACTTTGTAGAGACCGGTTTCGACGTCGACCTCGACCTCGGCGAACCCGGCGACGTAGGACTTCGACGTGCCGTCGCGACCGTAGTTGTCGCGCGCCACGCCCATCAGGCCCTGACCGGCGAGCGCGGTGGCCGACTTCTTGGTGTAGTTGTTGACGTCGGCGGGCAGCTCATGTCCATCGAACGTGCCGCCGAGCTCGATCGCCTTCTGCGCCGCTTGCGCGAACGTCAGCCTGCGGCCGCCGGCTGACACGCGTCGTTGGCCACCTGGCGATCGAGACGAGTGTCGCGGCGCGGTACACCTCGCCCATCCCGCCGGCGCCAATGGCGGCGAGGACTTCGTACGGACCGAGGCAGGTGCCCGGCGTCGCCCCTACGTCCCTCGAACGATCTGCGTCAGGTCGTCGTAGATATGGCGGCGATGGGCGACCGCCATCACCCGAACGGTTCGGCGCGATCGATCGATGGCGTACACAATCCGGAAGCGCCTGACGCGAAATCGCCAGAGCCCCTTCAGCTCGCGCTCGAGCGGCGCACCGATTGACGGATCGGCGCCGATAGCGCGAAGCGCGGCCTTGACTGGGCGTTTGATGTCCGGGGCGAGGTGGCGAAGTACCTCCGCCACGTGAGGCGGGATGTCGAGTGTGAACGGCGCCATCCAGTTTCTAGCGCGCGCGCTTCTTGACGGGCACGCGGGGTTCGCCGAAGACGTCCTCGAACGATAGACCCTTCGTGTGCCTCGCGTAGAACCGGCGACTCTGGCGAATCTGCTTGATCATGTCAGGGTCGCTGAGGATGTCGAGCGTGTCCCGTTGGCGCCGATACTCCTCGTAGTTCACGAGCATGGCCGCGGGCCGGCCGTTCCTGGTCACGACGATCTCTTCCTCGCGCTCTGCCACACCGCTGACCAGTTCGGGAAGGCGGGCTTTGACTTCAGAGATCGGCAACGTCCTGGACATGGCGTCATTCTAACGATGACCAGAATTCTGGTCAATATTGGTCAACCACGCCTGGTTCGCGCAGAGCCTTACTGCCGTACTGCTGGTCGTACACCCAGTGCTGGCCGTACGCGTGCCCGAAGCCCAGCATGCCGCCGCCCAGCACCTGGCCGCCAAGGCTTCGGGGGTGAATGACGGTCCCGCAATCGACGACCGCGACGTAGTCGAGCACTTTGTAGAGACCGGTTTCGACGTCGACCTCGACCTCGGCGAACCCGGCGACGTAGGACTTCGACGTCCCGTCGCGACCGTAGGTGTCGCGCGCCACGCCCATCAGCCCTTGACCGGCGAGCGCCGTGGCCGACTTCTTGGTGTAGTTGTTGATGTCGGCCGGCAGCTCATGTCCATCGAACTTCCCGCCGATCTCGATCGCCTTCTGCGCCGCCTGCGCGAACGTCAGGCTGCGGCCGCCGCCTGACACGCGTTCGTTGGCCACCTGATACGAGTCGGCGTTGAGAGACGGCTGGCGTGGTAATATCTAGGTATTACTATGCCTACCATCACGGTCAAGCTCGACAAGAAGCGCGCGGCGCGCCTGACACGCTGGGCCCGACGCCGGAGAGTGCCCAAGTCCGATGTGATCCGCGCCCTGATCGATCGCGCGGGCCCGATCGACACCGGTGACGATCTGATTGAGTGGATCAACGCGTCGGAGGGCCGGGGGCTCGGTTTCTCCCAAAAAACCAAGTGAGCCGGCCCGCGCTGCTGGACGCGTCTTTCCTGATCGCACTCGAACGAGAAACGGCCAAGGGCGAAGAGGGCCCGGCGCGAAGGTTCCTGCCCACTCTGCGGGGACGTGCCCTTGCGGTCTCGATCGTCACCGTCGAAGAAGTGCTTGAGGGGGCGGTCGACGAAGTGGCCGCGTTCGCGGCGTTGCAACGGTTCTCCATCCAGGGCCTGCATCTTGCTCAGGCGCGGCGGTGCGCGCTCCTGCAGCGTCGCGCGTCCCGCCGGATGGGCGAAAACGACGCGTGGCTGGTGGCCACGGCCGAGTCAATTCCAGCCGACATCGTGGGAGCGGATCGGACAGCGTTCGAACGCCTGGGCGCCGGCTACCTCCGCTTTCGGTGATGTCTCGCTGACTGAGGGCCTCGACGTCGGAAGGGACCGAATCCTCTCGGAGGCGGGCCAGACAGCGGTTCGTGGCGTTGGGGGTCTCGCCGTCCTGCGGGACGGCGGTCAGCGCCCCGCGGCCGTGTCAGGCTGGCGCCCGCCGCCGCGGAGAGGGGCGCGGCCGGTGCGCGACGACCTGGCGCCACGGCGCAGGCGGCCGGATCCGCGCGATGGGGACCTAACCGCTGCGCAGAGTGGCCGCGCGGGGTGCGGACGCGCGCCAAATGGCCACGAGAGATGGCCAGATCCCGGTCGCGGGCGGCCGAACGGGCGCGACAGGAGGGCCAAACCGCTGCGGAGAGGCGCGGATCCGGTGGGGACCTTGCGAAACGGTGGCGAGAGACGGCCAGATCCCGGTCGTCACGCTCGTACTGGCCCCGCACGACACGCACATTCTCCGGCCAGCACGCCATCCCGGTGCGCCAACTCACGTGACGACCGGGACGAACCACGTTGCCGGCGGCCAAACCGACGTGGAGGCCGCAGTGACGGGTCTCACGGACGCGCAACCGCGACACGATCGTGGGGACCGGCGCGCCAAGCACTCGCGAAGGCCTCGGGGTACTACACCACCGTGAAGAACGCGTTAGCGGCCTCTGGGCCCCCTGAATCGGAGATTCCCATGCGTCCAGGTGGCAGTTTCTGCGCGGCGCACGGCTCAGACGCGAGCAGCTTCTGCAGAGCGCGTCGCCGTACGCGAGCGCGCAGACGCGGCGCGGCCGACGGAGACCTCAGACGTTCGCGGTCAGCGCCTCGTGCATCGGGCGCCCCGCCTCGAGCGCCATCAGGATCTTGTCCAACGTGACCGGCGCGCGACGGAAGATCTCGTCGCCCACGGCGGCGGAAATCGCGTTCACGACCGCGCCGAATCCGGCGCCGACCGGCGACTCGCCCATGCCGCGCGCGCCGACCGGCGTCTCCGGATCGGGAATGTCGAGCGCCGCCCACTGCATGCGCGCCGGCGCGTCGAGCATCGTCGGCGGCTTGCTGGTGTAGAAGCGCTTGGCCAGCGGCACCCCGTACTGCTGGTCGTACACCCAGTGCTGGCCGTAGGCGTGCCCGAAGCCCAGCATGACGCCGCCCAGCACCTGGCCGCCAAGGCTTCGGGGGTGAATGACGGTCCCGCAATCGACGACCGCGACGAAGTCGAGGACTTTGTACGCGCCCGTTTCAACATCCACCTCAACCTCGGCGAAGCCGGCGACGTAGGACTTCGACGTGCCGTCGCGACCGTAGGTGTCGCGCGCCACGCCCATCAGGCCCTGACCGGCAAGCGCGGTGGCCGACTTCTTGGTGTAGGCGTTGATGTCGGCCGGCAGCTCGTGGCCGTCGAACCTGCCGCCGAGCTCGATCGCCTTCTGCGCCGCTTGCGCGAACGTCAGGCTGCGGCCGCCGGCTGACACGCGTTCGTTGGCCACCTGATACGAGTCGGCGCTCCCGCCGAGTGTCTTGGCCGCGATCTCCTGAAGTTTCTTCTTCGCGTCGCTCGCCGCCGCGTGCGCCGCGCGCGTCATCGCGTGCGTGGTCTGGCTCCCGCCCTGCCCGCAGGTGTTCGGCACGTTCTTCGACGTGTTGCCCCAGGTCACATCGCATTTCTCCCAGGGGACGCCGAGCACCTCGGCGGCGACGCGATGCACGTCGAAGACGGATTCGGTCCCGAGATTGCCGATGCCGGACTGGATCATCAAGCGGCCATCCGGCTTGATGACGAGGAGCCCGTCGAAGCCCATCGATCCGGCCGAGTAGGCGCTGACCGCCACGCCGACGCCGCGCACCTTCGATCCGTTGCGCTTTCCGCTCCGCGTCTTCCGCTCCTCCCACTTGAATAGATCAGCGCCTTTGTCCAGCGCCTGCTTGAGAAACGCGCTGGTCACGTAGTTCTGGCGCCCGCGGGCGTTGGGCGCGCCGAACGGGGCCTTGCCCTCGGGCGCGTTGATGCGGTGAATCGCCACCTCGTCTATGCCCAGTTTGCGCGCGGCCTTGGCCATCACCGGCGCCATGAGCGCGTTGCCCTGCAGCCCCCCCGGCGCGCGCTGCGCGCCGCGCGGCGGCGTGTTGGTCAGCACCGTCAGCATGCGCCAGCGCATCGCCATCGGCTGGTAGCACAGCGAGATGTGATCGCCAGCCGACCGCGAGTCGCTCACGACGTCGTACGGTCCGTTGTCGACGATGATCAGGCCGTCGAGCGCGGTGATGCGGCCGTCCTTGCGGAAACCGATCTTCACGCGCGAGTGCAGCGCCGGACGCGCCCGCCCGATGTGATGCTCATCGTCTCGAGTAATGCGCATCATCACCGGCGCGTTGGCCTTTTTCGAGAGCAGCGCGGCGACCGCCGTGAACACGGACGACGATCCCTTGCTGCCGAAGCCGCCGCCGGTGTACTCGCTGATGATCACCACGTTGGCGGGATCGATGCCGACCCAGCGCGCGACGGCGCTCACGGTGCGCATCGTGCTCTGCGTCGAGCAGTGCATGTAGAGCTTGCCGTTCTGCCAGTAGGCCATCGCCGTCCGCGTCTCGAGCGGCTGATGGCTCGTGTTGTTGCCGACGAACGTCTCATCGAGGACGAGGTCCGCCTGTTTGAAACCCGCCTCCAGGTCGCCCGCCAGCCACTCGTCGGTGTGTTTGCCGAGCGGAAGCTGACCGTCTTTCGCGGCGGCAAAATCCTCGGCGGTCCATTTCAGTTCCTCGACCCTGGGTCCCGTCGGCCCGGGAGACGCTGCCGCGCCGCCCGGCTGGCCCGCCGGTGCCGGCGCCGGCCGCACCCACACGTTGCCTTGCGTGCGAGCGTTCGGGCCTCCCGGGCGCAGGCTCGCGATGGGATCGACGACAAACGGCAGCGGCTCGAAGTCGACCTGGATCTTCTCGATCGCCTCAGTCGCCGTCGCCTCGTCTACGGCCGCGACCGCGAGCACGGGGTCGCCGACGTAGAGCGGCTCGTTCGTCAGTCCGCGTTCGCTGAGCGTGCTCGCAATGATGCCTTCACCGAGGTTGGCGCCTTCCACGACCGGCGGCAAGTCGTCGACGGTCAGGATCGCTTTCACGCCGGGCATCGCCGCCGCCGCGCGCGTGTCGATTCGCACGACCTTCGCGTGCGGCATCGGGCTCAGAAGCAGCTTGGCGAACAGCATCCCGTCGACGCGGTAGTCCTCCGCGTATTTCGCCTTCCCGGTCACCTTGGCCAGGAGATCCGGGGTCGTGTAGTTGTGGCCGACGAGCTTGTTCGTCTTGTTCTCAGACATGCCCACACCTCTCGCATGTGCTCAGCGCCGAGGCAGAAACTAGGAGTGCGGCGAACATACGCCTAATCGGCGCGGTTTTCAACGGTCATCAGGCGCCTTTGTCATCAGGCGCCTTCGGGAGTGGACTATTTCGCCGCCGGCCTACCGGCGTTCGGCCCGGCCGTGGCCGCGACTCCTTCTTCCGCAGTGACGGTCCAGTCGAGATTCGCCGCTTCCACGGCAAGAAAGAACGAGCGTGGATCCTCGCTGACGTACGCCGTGTCGTGTCCCACGCCTCGCACGTCGACCGCGACGACGAGCGCGCGTCCGCTGACGTCGCTGTGGACCGTCACGCGGAAGTGCCCCGCGCCGGGCGAGGCTTCGTTTCTGGTTTCCCACCGCAGGCGAAGCGAGCCCGTGTCGCTGATGAACGGCCCGGTCTGCATCGAGCCGCGGCCGGACCACGACCCGAGGGTGCGCCAGACGACGGTTGGTGTTCGCGCGACCTTGGGCGCGTCGCGGCACGAAGCGCTGAAAAGGGCAACACCGACCAGGACGAGAATCGACCATCGCGGCGTCATGGCGCGACGACCAGATTACTGCCGAATTGCACGAAAAGTGCGCCCAAGGGCATGCCGAGCGCTCAACGAGTACCCGAGCTTGCTAGCATCAGGACGTGCAGCCGCTCGACTTCGAGTTTCTGAAGGACCGGTACGACTTCGAGCTTGCCCGGAAGGACAAACTCACCGACTCGCTGAACCTGCCGATCGGCATTTTGACTGTCGTCGGCGGCTTGCTCGGTGTGATGGTGTCGGGATTCTCGTACCAGATCCTCTGGCTAAGCAAGATCTTCGTTACGCTCCTCGCTTTCGACGGCGCGGCGTTCGCGATTTCGCTACTCTTTCTCGCCTTTGCGTTCCACCGGCAGACGTATGGCTACCTTCAGTTCCTCGGCGAATTCCGGGACGCGGAACGGATGCTGGAAGACTATGACCAGGCCACGGCTGGCGCTCGCTTCGAACAGTACCTCAGGGACAGCCTCATTGAGGCGGCGGACATGAACGCGAAGATGAACATTCGGCGGGGAAGGTACCTCTCCCTCGGGCGCCTCGCGATTCTCGCGATGGTGATTCTCACTGCGCTCCTCGGCCTTCCGTACGTGTATGATCACCTCAAGGTCGCTCCGAAGATACCGGTCGTGCATATCGACAATCTCGACGGAAGAGGCAGGTAATGGCGAGCAGCACCAGGGCCAACGAAACGACGCAGCCGCCGCGACCGTATGCGTCGACTCAATCGAGCGGTGGACCGGCCACCGAGAACGCGCCGCCGGCTCCGGAGTCCGAGAAGCCTGAACCGAAATTGCCGGGCATCCACCGTCTCAGGGAAGGTTCGGATCGCAGCACGCAGACCGTGTGGACTCCCACGGAAACGAAGCGCGAGAAATAGCGCGATCAACTTTGGGTTGACGCGAAGAGCATCGCGATCAGGCGAGCTTGGCGTCCAGCGTAATCGTGGCGTTGAGCAGCTTGGAAACAGGGCATCCGCTCTTTGCCGTCTCGACGGCCTTCTGAAACGCGGCCTTGTCGGCGTTCGGGATCTTCACCGTCGTCTGCAGGTGGCTCGACGTGATGGCGAATCCACCACCGACCTGATCCAGGCTCACCGTGGCCGTCGTTTCGATGCTCTCAGCCGTCATTCCCGCGTCTCCCAGGAACAGCGACAGCGCCATCGAAAAACAGGCGGCATGCGCCGCAGCGATCAGCTCCTCCGGGTTCGTCCCTTTCTCACTCTCGAACCGCTTGCTGAAGTTGTAGGGTACGCCGGACAGGACGCCGCTTGCCGCCGACACGGTGCCCTTCCCATCCTTCAGTCCACCTCTCCACACCGCACTCGCGCTGCGTTTCATACCCACCGATCCTCCTCGAAAGCCGTCACGACGTTGCCGCCGACGGCTGGTTGGCCGACTGGCTGCCGGCATGCACCGCGACGGCGGCGCCAGGCGCCGTCGGGGCGGGACGCGGTCCATGACTCCCCGATGCAGGGGCGCTGCCCGCACCCTTCAGCCGCTCCCTCATCAGCTCCTCGGCGCGCGCGCACAGTTCCTCCCTGGAGATCTTGCCGGCGTCCACGTCGGCCAGGATCGAGCGCTGGGCCTTGTATTGCTTGTTCTCGATGCCGGCCTTGCTCTGGAGCATCCGCCACGCCTTGCGGCGCTCGACGCAGAACAGCACGAGCTGGCGCGAGAGCGCCCGGTATTCGACATCTCCATTGGAGCCCTGCACCTTGATGCAGACGCCGAAATCGGGCACGTAGGAGCGGTGATCAGGAACCAGGTAGCGGCGGTAGACAACGTCCTGTTGGGTGATGCGAACCAACATGTTTTCCAGAGGGACGAGCTTCGCCGCGTCCTCCTTCTTGATCTTCTTCAAGTGGTTCCGGAACCGGGCCTCGGTCGCGCACCAATGAGCTACGGTGTACCGGTAGGGCTCGTTGGCGCTCTTGAACTTCGTCTCGTACCAGTCCAT
>JACPZV010000015.1 GCA_016195295.1 Acidobacteriota bacterium | reverse complement strand
CGCGCGTCCATGGCGCCAACATCTACGGCGGCGTGAGCACCGGCCGGATGTTGACGGTCAACTGCGAGGTGGATAACCCGAACAGCCTTCGGTACTGCGATCAGAGCGATCTGGGCATCCCGTACCTGACGCAGTTCAAGATCTCGGGTGCATACCCGCTGCCGTATGGCGTCCAGATCAGCGGCAACTGGCAGGGTTATCCCGGCACGCCGGGCGGCACGGCAAATCAGGACGGCGCGTACAACGCGACGAACAACCGTGTCAACGATCCGTCGCTCAACGTGAACTACCAGATCGATCGGACCGTCATCCCGAGCCTGGTCCAGTCGAGCCTGACGGTGCCGCTACTCAAGCCTGGCACGAAGTACCTCGATCGCTGGAATCAGGTCGACGTCCGGCTGGCGAAGAAGTTCAAGGTTCGACAGGTGAACCTCCAGGGACAGCTCGACATCTTCAACGTCCTGAATTCCAGCTCGATTCTGACCTCGAACGAGACGTTCGGCTCGTCGCTGGACCGGCCGGCCACGATCCTGCAAGGGCGGTTGCTCGCGGTTGGGATGCAGTTGAGCTTCTGACGCGGGACAGACCGGTGTCAATGAGCCGGTAGCGCGATAGCGCCGGGTCGCTTGATAGTCTATTCAGGGCGTGCCTTCCGAGGCGGGAGGCACGCCCGTTGTTTTTTCGACGGTGGGCGCCCTACTGGACGTTCAGCAGCGCGATGTCGAAGATGAGCGTCGCGTTGCCTGGGATCGTTCCCGAGCCGCCGCTGCCGTAGGCGAGCTCCGGCGGAATGATCAGTCTCCGCTGACCGCCGATCTTCATTCCGACGACTCCCTGATCCCACCCTTTGATCACCGTGCCGGCGCCAAGTGTGAAGAGGAAACTCGCATTGGCATCGAACTGCGTGCCCTTGCTGTCCGTCTTGCTGGTGTCGTACAGCCATCCCGTGTACGCGACCGTGACCCGATTGCCGGTGTTGGCCGTCGCGCCGGTGCCAATCACCAGATCGGTTTGCGTGTACGGCGACGTGGACGTCGGCGCCGTGGCGGTCGTCGAACTGCTGCCGCATCCGGCGGCGGCGAAGAGCATGGCGGCGAACACGACGCGACAGCGTCGGAGAGTGCGCAAGCGATTCGGCATGAGTCGTCGAAACTCCTCAGCGGCGGGCCGGCGTCCCCATCATACAACGAGGACGTCGTGGAGGCGGTCAGCGGCGCAGCGCGTACACGAGGCCGGACGTACCGCGGAATTGCGCGCCGGTCTCGTTGCCGTTCGCATCGCGGCGCAGCAGTCTCACGTCGAGCTCGAAGCGCAAGGCAAACCGGCGGGCGAATCCAAAATCCAATCCGGCGCCCGGCTGGATGGCGAAGTGCCCCTGCGTGTCGGTCACACCGAAGGCGCTGCCGGCGGAGCTCACGTATCCGACGAGCACTTGCCCGAATTCCTTCGCGCGTCCGAGTCTCGCGGTGAGCCGCGGCCCCGCCAGGAACGACGTGACGCTGATGCGCGCGAGGTAGTCCTGGCCGTCGGGTCCGAGGAGCGGAATGCGTCTCGAGTTGTTCCCGACCTCCGCGACGACGGAGATGTCGTGCACGAGCGCCATTGCGGCGCCCACGTTCCAACCTTGAGGCAGGTTCACGTCGTTCTTCGTGTCGCGCACCGCTGAAAACGCCACGGACACTTCCGCGGGCGTGGCGACCTGCGCTTCGGCCCGATGGGCCACGCTCACGAGCAGCAACACCATCAAAAGAGGTCGGGTCATTTGTTGTGTATCATGTCATGCCGTGAGAAAGATTGCGCTCATCTTCCTGGGCTTCCTCCACGCCATGTTGGGCGCGCGCTCGGCCGCGGCCCAAAATCCGCACTACGGGATGAACACGAACATCTTGACCGCCCAGATGGCCGACAAGATGGTGGAGCTCGGGGCTGGCGTGGTCCGCGTCGACTTCGGGTGGGACGTGATCGAGGCGAATTGCAAAGGCTGCCTCGACTGGCAGGGCACCGACGCGATCCGCGACCAAGCGCGCCGCACGAATCGCCAAGTGTTCGCGACGCTGGCCTACGTGCCCAAGTGGGCCAACGGCGGTCAGTCGAATCGGACGCCGCCGCTGAACTACCAGGACTGGTACGACTTCGTGTTCGCTGCCGCCTCGCGCTACAAGAACGACATTTTTCTGTGGGGGATTTGGAACGAGCCGAACCTCGACGTGTTTCTCGTCAACGGCGACCTCAAATCGTATCGATCGTTGGTGATCGCCGCTCACGCGGCGATTCGCGCCGCTAATCCGCAGGCGTTCATTCTGGGACCCGAGGCGAGCTGGCACGCGACGACCGACGGGTGGTATGCCGCCGCCATGAACGACTTCGGCGATCTCTTCGACATCGTCACCGTCCACTGGTACCTCGACGGTCCCTCGCTCGACTTCTTCATGGACGGACTCGTGCGGCCGGGCGCGCTGAACCGGCCGGTCTGGCTCACGGAGATCGGGATGAAGCCGTGCTTTTCGATCTTCGGCGAGATCGGGCAGGCCATGCTGTATCAGAAGGTCTTGAGCTTGTACGAGGCGCGACGAAGCTGGTGGACCGGGCTGGTTTTCTACAACCTGTACGACACGCCGACGTCGCGCGACTGCGGCGCGGCGATTGTCCGGCCCGATTGGACCAACCGTCCCGCCTTCCTGGTCCTGCAGAATTTCATCAGGGCTTTCCCGTGACGGCCTGACCGTCCATTCTTAGCGGCTGAACCACTCGAACGCTTCACGCACGATCGCGGGCGTCACCCCGTGGCGGCCTTCGTACTCGCGGTACGTGACGTCGTAGCCCAGCCGCCTGAGTCGCGGGACGAACACGCGGCTCGTGATGTCGATCGGCATGACGGGATCGCTCAATCCGTGCGAGATGAAGATTTTCGGTTTGCCGTGGACTTCCGCGGGCCGCATGACACCCGGCGAGAAGGCCATCACCTTGCCGAACGTTTCGCCGGTGCCGATGCCGAGCGAGAGCGAATACGACGCGCCGTCGGAGTGACCGGCCAGCCCGCGCCGCTGGCGGTCGACGTTCAGCCGCTGCTGCACGTGTCCGAGCGCGGCGCCGATGAACTCGACGTCCGGTCCGTACCCGTGCAGCAACAGATCCCAGGTGCCCTCGTCTCGAGAATCGGGCGCGAGGATGATGACGCCGAATTCGTCGGCGAGCGGGAACGTGTACGCCGTCGACCGCGACGTGCCGCCCGCACCGTGCAACATGACGAGGAGCGGCCACGCGACCTCCGGCTTGTAGCCTCGTGGGATGTAGAGCGTGCCGTCGCGATCGCCGTCGCCGAGCTTCAAGTCGTGAGGTCCGGGCGTGAGCTCTCGCTCCGGCACGGCCGGGACGTGCGGTGCCGGATCTTGCGTGGCCCACGCGCTCGGGCCCAGGCACGCCAGCGTGCCGGTCGCGCCTCGATTCTCAGCGGCAGGGTCTTGCCGCACCACGGTCACATCCCATTTGAGCTGCCCGGCTG